>JAJTBQ010000004.1 GCA_021286835.1 Thiomonas sp. | reverse complement strand
TAGACCCCGGCGCGCTGCATCGACGCCAGGAAGGTCTTGGCATCCTCGAACCCGACCACCCGGCCCACTTCCTTGCCGCCCTTGAAAAAGATGATGCCCGGCGGGCCGAACAGTTGGAATCGTTTGAGCAGTGCCTTGTCGTCGGCGGTGTTCTTGGTCACGTCGGCCTGGATCAGCGTCATGCCGGCCATCTGCTGCGCCACGTCCGGGTCGGTGAAGGTGAAGTGCTCCATCTCCTTGCACGAGACGCACCAGTCTGCATAGAAGTCGAGCATCACGGGCTTGGAGCTCGCCGCCACGACGCGGTCGAGATCGGCCACGGTGTGAATGCGTTCGAACTGGACCGCAGGCACGGCGCTCGCCGAGGCGGGCGTCGCTCCGCCCAGCCCCGCGAGCGGCTGCAGCAGATTGCGGTTGCCCGAGGCCAGACCGACCAGTAGCACCACGCCCGCAACCGCCAGCGCCACGCCAAAGCCCTTGAACAGCCGCTTCCAACCGGAAGCCTCGTCGGGCAGCCGGTCGAATACCCGCAGAAAGCTCGCGCTGATGAGAAACAGCAGAGCCCACAGCACCATCAGCAGCCAGGTCGGCAGAACCGGCGCGATCATGTAAAGGGCCGTGGCAATGAGCAGCACGCCGAAGAAGGCCTTGACCCCGTCCATCCAGCCCCCGGCTCTGGGCAGCAGCGTTCCCGCCCCCAGCCCGACGAGCAGCAGCGGCACGCTCATGCCAGCGGCCAGCGAGAACAGGGCCACGCCGCCGATCAGGGCATTGCCGGTCTGGCTGATGTAGAGCAGCGCGCCGGCCAGCGGGGCGGCCACGCAGGGCCCGACGATCAGCGCCGAAATCCCGCCCATGACAAACACACCGGCGAAGTGTCCGCCCTGCATTTTGTCGGACGTGGAAGACAGCTTGCTTTGCAGCGCACTGGGCACCTGCAGTTCATAGAAACCGAACATCGACAGCGACAGCAGCACCAGCAGCGCCGCGAACACCGACAACACCCAGGGATTCTGCAGCGAGGCCGCCAGCCCCTGACCGAGCAATCCCGCCGCCACGCCGAAGGCCGTGTACACAATGGCCATACCGAGCGAATAGGCCACGGCCAGCGCGAAGCCGCGACTGCGGGAGACCTTTTCGCCCTGGCCGACGATGATGCTCGACAGAATCGGAATCATCGGCAGCACGCAGGGCGTGAAGGCCAGCAGCAGACCGAACACCAGGAACATGGGAATGATGGACAGCAGGCTGCCCGAGGCCAGGGCGGCACCGATGCGCGAGGATTCGCCCGCTGGCGCTGCGGCGGATGCCGCTGCCGCCGGTGTCGATCCCTGGGCCGCGGGCGTCTGGGCCGCCGCCAGGGTGGATGCCGTAGACGGGGCGGCCGCCGTTTGTGCACCGCTGCCCGCGCCCATCAAGCCTTGAACCAGTCCACTCGCGCCGCTGCTGCCGGGGGCCGGCGCACCGGCGCCTTCGTCATCCGGTTCGGATAGGGTCACCGTGCCATTGCCGCCGAATCCGCTGAGGCTCACGGTGGCGAGCTTCTCGATGGGCGGATAGCAGAGCCCAGCATCCGCACAGCCCTGATACGTCACCAGCATCTTGAAACTCGCGGGCGCCTTGAGCACCGGCAGCGGAATGGACACCAGGTCGCGGTAATGCGCAACGTCGTGGCCGAGGTTCTTGTCGAAGATGACATGTGCCGGAGGAAATCCGGGCTTGCCCAGTTCCACGCCCGGGGTCTGCGATTCAAAATGGAACCGCTCCTGATACATGTAATAGCCCTTGGCGGCCTTGAACTGCAGCAGCACCGTCTTGGCGTCCTGCGCCTTGGCGGTGAACTGGAAGGCTTCGTCCGGCGGCAGAAAATCGCCCTGCTGGGCCTGCGCCTGCGGCAGAATCACGCCCGTCCACAGCAGCGAAAAACCCAGGACGATGCGGCTGAGCAAGGCCCAGAAGCGCAGACTCCGCGGAGTGGATGAAGCGCGACGTTGCATGAACGATCTCCCTGTATTGAGCTTGGGTCGAGCGGCGCGTCATGCCGACAGTCCGAAGTGCGGCGTGCGCTCGGCCCAACTGAAATATAAGTCCAAGTGCATATTTGAATGCCTTAGGGCTTGCCCTGCTGCGCGCACCGCCAATCGCCCTTTGCCTGCCTAGGACAAGTCCGTTCAGGCGCGAAAGCGACGCTGGGTCAGCGTGCGAGCCAGCCACCAGGCCAGCAGCAGATCCACCACCAGCACGAAAAGATGCAGCCCCGCCTTGGCGTCGAACTGACCGAAGAACAAGGGGCGCACCAGCTCCACTGCGGCATGCAGGGGCAGCACCTGCGCCAGCCATTGCAAAGGCACGGGCAGGGACGTCAGCGGAAAGTACACACCCGACAGAAAGGTCATCGGTGTGAGCACCAGGGTGAAGTAATAGGTGAAGAAGTCGTAGCCCCGCGCCTTGGCATTGACGATGAGCCCGATGGCCGAAAACACCAAGCCGGTAAGCAGCAGCAGCGGCAGCGCGAGGAGCAGCGTCCATTCGCGGCTGATGCCAAGCGCCACGATGACGGCAAGAATGGCCACGCCGCTGAACACCGATTTGGTCGCCGCCCACACAAGCTCGCCGAGCAGCACATCGTCGAGCGAGGTGGGCGTGACGCGAATGGCGTCCCAGGTCTTCTGCACATGCATGCGGGAAAACGCCGAATAGAGCGCCTCGAAGCTCGCCGCCATCATCACGCTCATGCAGATCGCCCCGGAGGCGAGGAACTGAATGTAGGGCACGCCGTCCACCGTGCCCACCAGCGCGCCCACGCCAAAGCCGAAGGCCACCAGCGTGATCAGAGGTTCGGCGATATTGCCGACGAGGCTGGGAATGGCGAGCTTCTTCCAGACCAGGAAGTTGCGCCGCCAAATGGGAAAGAAGCGCCAGCGGTGGCGATCGATCAGGGAGGTATCGGACATGGTTGAACCGTCTTGTCAGCGTCGGCCTCAATCGCGCAGTTGACGGCCTGTGAGCTTGAGAAAAACATCTTCCAGATTGGCGCGCCGATGCAGCACCCGCAACGCGGGCAGGGCTTCGAGCGCCCGCAGCGCTGCAGCGCTGTGCGCTGCATAGGCGAACAGACCATCGCCGCTGCGCTCCATGCGCTGCACATGCAGGCGCAGCAGTCGCTCGGCTTCATCGAGGCCTTCGCCGTCCATCTCGATGACCTCGGCCTCGACCTGAGCAGCGATTAAGCCGCGCGGCGTGTCTTCGGCGATCCGGCGGCCATGGTCGAGCACCAGAATGCGATGGCACAGACGCTCGGCCTCGTCCATGAAATGGGTGGTCAGCAGCAGCGACTTGCCCTGCGCGATCAGCACCTTGAGGCGCTCCCAGATCAGATGGCGCGCCTGCGGATCGAGGCCCGTGGTCGGCTCGTCGAGGAAGATCAGATCCGGATCATTGACCAAGGCCCTGGCCAGACTCAGACGCCGCCGCATGCCCCCCGACAACTCGCTGATGCGAGCCCGCGCCTTCGATTCGAGCGCGGCAAAGGCCAGCAACTGCGGCAGGCGGGGGCGGAGTTCGGCATCGCTCAGCCCGAAATAGCGTCCGAAGACCAGCAGATTCTCTTCCACCGTGAAGTCGGGGTCGAGACTGTCGAACTGGGTCACCACGCCAACGCGCAAACGGGCCTGCCGCGCGGCTTCGGGCACCGGCTGCCCCATCAGGCGGATCTGCCCGGCATCGGGCCGGGCGAGGCCCAGACAAAGCTGGATGGTGGTGGTCTTGCCGGCCCCGTTGGGCCCGATGATGCCGTAACACTCGCCTGGCATCAGCCGCAGGCTCAGACCATCGACCACCGTGAGTTCGCCGTAGCGCTTGCGGACTTGGTCCAGTTCGAGAAGAGGGAGCGTCTGGGCAGGTTGTGGTGCGGCGCTGTCGTGCATGATGAGAATGCTAAGGGCAAGGCATGAAGTCTGCAGCCACCATGAAAAAGCGCCAGCAGGGCTGGCGCTTTTCGGCATGTCGCAGGGCACAGCGCCCCGCGTTTACTCCGACTTGTCTTCCACCGGGGCGGCATCGACATCGGGGCGATCGACCAGCTCGATCAAGGCCATGGGCGCGTTGTCGCCCACGCGGAAGCCGAACTTCAGCGTGCGGGTGTAGCCGCCCGGCCGGGTCTGGTAGCGCGGGCCCAGCACGTCGAACAGCTTGGTGACCGAGTCGCGGTTGCGCAGGCGATCGAACGCCAGGCGGCGATTGGCCAGCGAAGGCTTCTTGCCCAGTGTGATCAGGGGCTCCACCACGGCGCGCAGCTCTTTGGCCTTGGGCAGGGTGGTTTTGATGGCCTCGTGCTCGATCAGCGAATTGGCCATGTTGCGAAACATGGCCTTGCGATGGCTGGAGGTGCGGTTGAGTTTGCGAAGTCCGTTTCCGTGACGCATGGTGCTTTCCTTTCCTTATGAATCAGGCCAGCCGGATCAGGTACTGGCCCTGCACTGCCGGGTACTCCACCCGGCCAATCGAGAAACTAAAACGAGAACGCTGCAATCTGCTCAGAGGCTCAGCGCTTGTCCAGACCGCTGGGCGGCCAGTTGTCGAGCTTCATGCCCAGCGTCAAGCCGCGCGCTGCAAGCACTTCCTTGATCTCGTTGAGCGATTTGCGACCCAGGTTGGGAGTCTTGAGCAGTTCGGTTTCGCTGCGTTGAATCAGGTCCCCGATGTAGTAGATGTTCTCGGCCTTCAGGCAATTGGCCGAGCGCACAGTCAGTTCCAATTCGTCCACGGGTCGCAGCAGGATCGGGTCGTAGGTTTGCGCACCAGCAGCCGCCTCGGCAGCCTCCGTGGCCTCGGCACCTTCCAGGCTGGCGAAGACGGACAGTTGCTCGACCAGAATCCGAGCGGACGAGCGAATGGCCTCTTCCGCGCTGATCACACCGTTGGTCTCGATCTCCATGACCAGCTTGTCCAGGTCGGTACGCTGTTCGACACGGGCGCTTTCCACGGCGTAGCTGACACGACGCACGGGCGAAAAAGAAGCGTCCAGGACGATGTGTCCGATGCTCTTGCCGCCTTCTTCACCGAAGTTGCGCAGCGTGCCCGGCACATAGCCGCGGCCCTTTTCGACCTTGATCTGCATGTCGAGCTTGCCGCCTTGCGACAGATGCGCGATCACGTGATCCGGATTGATGATCTCGACGTCGTGCGGCGTCTGAATGTCCGCGGCGGTGACCACGCCTTCGCCTTCCTTGCGCAGCGAGAGGGTCACTTCGTCACGGTTGTGCAGCTTGAGCACCACGCCCTTGAGGTTGAGCAGCACGCCGATCACGTCTTCCTGCAGGCCGTCGACGACCGAGTACTCGTGGAGCACGCCATTGATGCTCACTTCCGTGGGCGCATAGCCCACCAGCGACGACAGCATGACGCGACGCAGCGCGTTGCCCAGGGTATGGCCATAGCCACGCTCGAAGGGCTCGAGCACGACCTTGGAACGATTGTGTCCGAGAGATTCGACCTGGATCGACTTGGGACGAAGAAGTGCAGTTTGCATGAGGCTTCCTGTTCAATACCCTCCGCACGTTACGCGGATAAGGCTGAGGTGAGCTGCCGCTGCCAAAGCAGGCAGGGCGCGAGGCGCCCTGGTGACCCAGGGCGTGAAAATTTTTAGCGCGAGTACAGCTCGATGATCAAGGACTCGTTGATGTCGCTGGCGAATTCGTCGCGATCGGGCGTCTTCTTGAAGACACCTTCCATCTTGGCACCATCCACCTGAACCCAGGCGGGAAAGCCATTGGACTCGGCCAGCTTCACCGACTCTTGAATGCGGGCCTGGTTGCGCGACTTCTCACGCACCGCGACCACATCGCCGGCCTTCACCAGAGCCGACGGAATGTTCAGCATCTTGCCGTTGACCGTGATGGAGCGATGGCTGACAAGCTGGCGCGCCTCGGCACGGGTCGAACCGTAGCCCATGCGATACACCACGTTGTCCAGGCGCGATTCGAGCAGGCTCAGAAGATTGCCGCCCGTGTTGCCCGAACGGCGTTGCGCCTCTTCGTAGTAGCGACGGAACTGGCGCTCGAGCACGCCGTACATGCGCTTAACCTTCTGCTTTTCGCGCAGCTGCTTGCCGTAATCCGACGTGCGTGCGCCGGAGGTGCGGCCGTGCTGGCCTGGCTTGGTTTCGAGCTTGACCTTGGAGTCAATGCCACGACGCGCGCTCTTGAGGAAGAGATCTGCGCCTTCGCGGCGGGTGAGTTTACCTTTGGCGCCAATAAAACGAGCCACTTGGAATTCCTTTCAATACTGCCATGCCGTACGACGCATGGGAGCCCGATCATTCGGGCAGTGGACTTGAAGACACGCCCAGCTTCGCGACTGCGACGGCTGAATGAGAAACTGAGCGCAGTTGAAACGACAGAATCTTTAGACGCGGCGACGCTTCGGAGGACGGCAGCCGTTGTGAGGGATCGGCGTCACGTCTTCGATCAAGGTCACCTTGATGCCGAGGTTGTTCAGTGCGCGCACCGACGACTCACGACCCGGGCCGGGGCCCTTGATGAACACTTCCAGGTTCTTGATCCCGTACTCGAGAGCAATCCGTCCGGCCTGTTCGGCGGCAACCTGCGCCGCGAAAGGCGTGGATTTGCGCGAGCCCTTGAAGCCTTGCGCCCCGGATGAGGATGCCGACAGCGCATTGCCCTGTCGGTCGGTGATGGTGATGATGGTGTTGTTGAACGACGCGTGCACGTGCGCGATGCCGTCAGAAACATTCTTGCGAATCTTCTTGCGGGTACGCTGTGCTGCCGTGTTCTGAGACGATGGTTTAGCCATTTGCGGTGTTCCTTACTTATTTCTTCAGCGTGATGCTGCCCTTGCGCGGACCTTTGCGGGTGCGGGCGTTGGTGCGGGTGCGTTGACCGCGCACGGGCAAGCCACGGCGGTGACGGAAACCGCGATAGCAGCCCAAGTCCATCAAACGCTTGATGTTCACCGAGATCTCGCGACGCAGATCGCCCTCGATGGTGAGCTTGCCGATGGCATCACGCACCTTCTCCAGCTCCGCGTCTGAAAGATCCTTGATTCGCTTGTTGTAAGGAACGCCCGAAGCATCACAAATGGCGCGCGCAGTGGTGCGGCCAATGCCGTAAATCGCCGTGAGGCCGATTTCCGAGTGTTGATGTGGCGGAATGTTAATACCAGCAATACGTGCCATTGAATACCTCGAACTTCAAAAAATGATTTGGGCTCAACCCTGGCGCTGCTTGTGACGCGGGTCAGTGCAAATCACGCGCACAATGCCGTTACGGCGAATGATCTTGCAGTTACGGCACATTTTTTTGACAGATGCGCTCACTCTCATGATGATCCTCTCTTGCTCTTACTTGGCACGGAAAACAATCCGCGCACGTGATAAATCGTAGGGCGTCAATTCCACGGTAACCTTGTCGCCCGGAAGAATACGGATGTAATGCATCCGCATCTTTCCTGAAATATGCCCCAACACCGTGTGGCCGTTTTCCAGCTTGACTCGGAAGGTTGCATTCGGGAGATTTTCGAGAATCTCTCCCTGCATTTGAATGACGTCGTCTTTGGCCATAAATTCCTGTTAACGTGCGCCGCCAAGGCCCGACTTGAAATTGGCCTTCTTAAGCAGCGCATCGTATTGATGCGACATGGCATAAGCCTGGACTTGCGCCATGAAATCCATCGTGACCACGACAATGATCAGCAAGGATGTGCCACCGAAGCTGAACGGAACATTGTATTTCAGAACCAGGAACTCGGGCAGCAGGCAGACCAGCGTGATGTAAATGGCGCCCACCAAAGTCAATCGCATCAGCACCTTGTCGATGAATTTGGCCGTCTGCTCCCCCGGGCGGATGCCGGGAATGAAGGCGCCACCTTTCTTGAGCTGGTCGGCCGTTTCGCGGCTGTTGAAAACCAGGGCGGTGTAGAAGAACGCAAAGAAAATAATGGCGGCCGCGTACAGAAGGATGTAGAGGGGCTGGCCCGGCGACAATGCACCCGAAATATCCTTCAGCCAGCCCATACCCTTGGTCGCACCGAACCAGCTCACGGCCGTGGCCGGCAGCAAAATAATCGACGAGGCGAAGATCGGGGGAATCACACCAGCCATATTCAGCTTCAAGGGCAGATGCGAGCTTTGCCCGCCATAGACCTTGTTACCGACCTGCCGGCGCGCATAGTTCACAAGAATCTTGCGTTGACCGCGTTCGACGAACACGACGAAATAGGTCACCAAGATGACAATGGCCAGAACGAACAGCGCGACCAGTACGCTCATGGCGCCGGTGCTGACCAATTCAGCCAGGCCCGCGATGGCCGTCGGCAAGCCAGCCACGATTCCCGCGAAAATAATGATGGAAATGCCATTACCCAGGCCACGCTCGGTAATCTGCTCGCCAAGCCACATCAGGAACATGGTTCCAGACGTCAACGTCAATACGGCGGACAACTGAAAACCAAGGCCCGGATGGATCACAAGTCCAGGCGAAGCCTGCAAGGCCACAGCAATGCCGAAAGACTGGAAAATCGCCAGCACCAGGGTGAAATAACGCGTGTACTGGGTCGTCTTGCGGCGTCCAGCCTCGCCTTCCTTCTTCAGCGCCTCGAGAGACGGCACGACATAGGTGAGCAGCTGCATGATGATCGATGCCGAGATATACGGCATGATCCCCAGCGCAAACACGGTAAACCGTGCGAGCGCCCCCCCGGAGAACATATTGAACAGACCCAGAATACCGCCCGAGTTGTTCTGGAAGAGCTGCTGCAGATGCGTCGGATCGATGCCGGGCACAGGGATGTGCGCACCGATGCGATACACCACCAGTGCGCCGAGCAGGAACATCAGACGGCGACCGAGGTCGCCGTACTTGCCCTGCTGTGTCACGCCGGAGCTGGCCATGTCGAAACGTCCGGTCAGGCGGCAGCGGCCACGTCGGCGATGGCGCCACCGGCGGCTTCAATCGCACTGCGGGCACCTTTGGTCGCCAGAATACCCTGCAACTTGACAGCGCGTGTAATCTGGCCCGAGGCGATCACTTTGACCGTGCGCGTCAGATCGGGCACGAGGCCGTGCGCCTTGAGCGTCAGCATGTCGATCTCGTCTTCCTGCATGCGGTTGAGATCGGCCAAGGTGACCTGTGCGCTGTAGCGTGCGATCGGCGACTTGAAGCCGCGCTTGGGCAGGCGACGCTGCAGCGGCATCTGGCCCCCTTCGAAGCCCACTTTATGAAAGCCGCCGGAGCGGGATTTCTGACCCTTGTGACCACGACCCGCGGTCTTGCCCAGGCCCGACCCGATACCGCGGCCGACACGACGCTTGGCGTGCTTGGCACCTGCGGCGGGTTTGATGGTGTTGAGTTGCATATCGAATCTCACAAATTCTGCTGTGTTGCCAACCGGAGCCGGCTCAATCGCTCCGGGCCTTGGCCCAGGTCCGGTCTCAGGCGCAAATTTCAACCAGGTAGCTGACCTTGCGGACCATGCCGCGCACGGCGGCCGTATCTTCAAGCTCACGCACGCTGCCAAGCTTGCGCAGCCCCAGGCCGCGAACCGTGGCGCGATGCGAATCACGGGTACCGATCACGCTGCGTACCAGCTTGACCTTGATGGTTTTCTTGTCACTCATGATGTTCAACCCAGAATTTCTTCAACGGTCTTGCCACGCTTCATGGCGATCTCTTGTGCCGAGCTCATATTGCCCAACGCATCGAGAGTGGCGCGAACCATGTTGTAGGGATTGGTCGATCCGTGGCTCTTGGCCACGATGTCGGTGATCCCGAGCACTTCGAACATGGCGCGCATCGGGCCGCCTGCAATGATGCCGGTACCCTGAACGGCCGGCAGCATCATCACATTGGCGGCACCATGCTGGCCCATGACCTTGTGATGCAGCGTGCCACCTTTGAGCGGAACCTTGACCATATTGCGTCGAGCCTGCTCCATGGCCTTCTGCACGGCCACGGGCACTTCGCGCGCCTTGCCCTTGCCCATGCCGATGCGACCATCGCCGTCACCCACGACGGTCAAGGCGGCGAAACCCAGAATGCGGCCACCCTTCACGACTTTGGTCACGCGGTTGACCGCGATCATCTTCTCACGCAGACCGTCGTCGCGCGCTTCGTTGGCAAACTTGTTTTGAACTTTAGCCATGATGTGCCCGTTCTCAGAACTTCAGGCCGGCTTCGCGCGCAGCCTCAGCGAGCGCCTTGACGCGCCCATGAAAGCGAAAACCGGAACGGTCGAAAGCCACGGTGTCGATCCCGGCGGCCTTGGCCTTCTCGGCGATGCGAGTGCCAACCGCAACGGCTGCGGCCAGATTGCCGCCATGTCCGTTGAGTTGTCCACGCACTTCCGCCTCCACCGTCGAAGCGGAAGCGAGGACGCGATCGCCCTCGGCGGAAATGATGGTCGCGTAGATGTGTTGGTTCGTGCGGTGCACCGACAGGCGCACAGCGCGCAGACGTGCAATGCGGCGGCGAGTTGCCTGAGCGCGGCGAAGACGGGAAATGTTTTTGCTGATCATGATCCTGGCCCTTACTTCTTCTTGGTTTCCTTGATCACCACGACTTCGTCGGCATAGCGCACACCCTTGCCCTTGTAGGGCTCGGGCGGGCGGAATGCGCGCACCTCAGCAGCGATCTGGCCAACGAGTTGCTTGTCCACGCCTTTGATGACGATTTCAGTGGGCGTCGGCGTCTCGACCTTGATCCCCTCGGGCATGTCCTTCACGATGGGATGGGAAAAACCGAGTGACAGATTGAGCTTGGCGCCTTGCGCCTGGGCCTTGAAACCTACCCCAACCAGGGTGAGCTTGCGCTCGAAACCCTTGGAGACCCCTTGCACCATACCGGCCACCAGGGCGCGCATGGTGCCTGACATGGCGTGCGCTTCGCGGGACTCGTCGACCGGCGCGAAAGTCAGGGCTCCGTTGTCTTGAGCGATCCGGACGCCGGCGAACTGCGCGCGCTCCAGCTTGCCCAGCCCACCCTTGACGGCAATCGTGTCCGCGCTCAGGTTGACTTCGACGCCTGCCGGCACCTGAATCGGATATTTGGCAATACGTGACATGGCTGTTCTCTCCTTAGGCAACGTAGCAGAGAACTTCGCCACCCACGCCAACCTGACGCGCCTTGCGGTCGGTCATAAGGCCACGGGGGGTCGAAACGATGGCAACACCCAGACCATTCATCACCTGGGGGATGTCTTCCTTGCCGCGATACACGCGCAGACCCGGGCGGCTGACGCGCTCGAGGCGCTCGATCACCGGCTTGCCTGCGTAGTATTTCAACGAAATCTCAAGATCCGCCTTGGCATCGTTCTCGCGGCGGATGTTGAATCCGTCGATATAGCCCTCTTCGTGCAGGACTTGAGCGATTGCAGCTTTGATCTTGGAAGCTGGCATCGTTACCTTCGCCTTTTCGACCATCTGCGCGTTACGAATACGCGTCAGCATGTCGGCGATGGGATCACTCATGCTCATCAATACTCTCCTAAAAACTTTTGGCGCCTGGCCGGTATAGCAACCGAACGGAACCGAACTCGATTCGACTCAATGACCGATCACCAGCGCCGATTACCAGCTGGACTTGGTCACGCCAGGAATTTCCCCGCGGAACGCCAACTCGCGAATCTTGCTGCGCGACAAGCCGAAACGGCGGAAGGTTCCACGCGGACGGCCGGTGATGGCGCAGCGGTTGCGCAAACGGGTCGGACTGGAATTGCGCGGAAGCTGCTGAATCTTCAGGCGGGCCTCGTAGCGCTCTTCGAACGACTTGGCGGCGTCATCGACGATGGCCTGCAACTCAGCGCGCTTCGCCGCAAATTTTGCAACCAAGTCTTCGCGTTTCTTTTCGCGGTTGATCAGGGACAGTTTTGCCATGATGACCTCAGTTCTTGAAAGGGAAGCGGAACGCAGCGAGCAGTGCCTTGCACTCTTCGTCGGTCTTGGCCGTCGTGGTCACACTGATGTTCAGACCGCGCAGTGCATCAACCTTGTCGTACTCGATTTCCGGGAAGATGATCTGCTCTTTGACGCCAATGTTGTAGTTGCCGCGACCATCGAATGCGCGAGCGGAGATGCCGCGGAAGTCACGCACGCGGGGCAGAGCAATGGTCACGAAGCGGTCGAGGAAGTCGTACATACGGCCGCCACGCAGCGTCACCATGCAACCAATGGGCAGGTCTTCGCGGATCTTGAAACCAGCGATCGCTTTGCGCGATTTGGTCACGACAGGCTTCTGGCCGGCGATCTTGGTCAGATCACCCACCGCATGCTCCATCACCTTCTTGTCAGCCACGGCCTCGGAGACGCCCATATTGAGGGTCACCTTGGTCAGGCGCGGCACTTCCATGATCGACTTGTAGCCAAACTTGGCCATCAACTCGGGCACGACTTTGTCTTTGTAAATCGTCTGCAGGCGCGACATAAATCCTCCGGTCAACCCTTGATCTGCTCGCCACTGGATTTGAAAACGCGCACCTTGGCGCCATCATCCAGAGTCTTGAAGCCGACGCGATCAGCCTTGCCGGTCGCCGGGTTGTAAATGGC
This sequence comes from Thiomonas sp., assembly GCA_021286835.1. GTDB lineage: Bacteria > Pseudomonadota > Gammaproteobacteria > Burkholderiales > Burkholderiaceae_C > Thiomonas. The sequence goes on along the minus strand of JAJTBQ010000004.1, from coordinate 18,138 downwards.
CACATTGCTTTGATGAATGGCCAGGTCGCGCGAAACCACGCCACCCGCCTCGCCCTTCATCGGGTTGGGACGCACATTCTTCTTGACGGTATGCACACCCTCGACCACGATATGGTCGGCATCCACGCGCGCGGTCACCTTGCCGCGGCGACCCTTGTCGCTGCCGGCAATGACGATGACCTCGTCATCTTTGCGAATCTTGTTCATGACAAATCCTCTTTCGCGGGCTCAGAGCACTTCGGGTGCCAGAGACACGATCTTCATAAAGCGCTCGGTACGCAGTTCGCGCGTCACCGGGCCGAAAATGCGCGTGCCAATAGGCTCGAGCTTCGCATTCAGAAGCACGGCCGCATTGCCGTCGAACTTGATCAGGGAGCCATCCGTACGGCGGACGCCCTTGGCGGTGCGCACCACGACAGCGCTGTACACCTCACCTTTTTTCACACGACCACGAGGGGCAGCTTCTTTGATGCTGACCTTGATGATGTCGCCCACGCCGGCGTAGCGGCGCTTGGAGCCGCCCAGCACCTTGATGCACATGACGGATTTGGCGCCCGTGTTATCGGCGACATCCAGTCTGGATTGCGTCTGAATCATTTAATTTCCTTCACCCAACTTAGTCGCACAATGTGTGCGCCAGTCTTGGCTCCCTGGTGCGGGAATTGATCTGTGTTGCTCGTGCTCCGCCCAAAACCCAACCCACCCGGGGCTGGACCACTTTCCGAACGCCGCCGCTCAAAACCAGAGGCAGGAAAAAGGCGAAGCCGCAATTATGCGGTGCTGAAAAAACGTTGTCAAGCCGCTTTCGCGGATTTTCGCTTGGCGCGGCACAGGGCTGCACTCAGCACGGTCGCAGCCAACAGAACGGCGGCATAGTCCCAGATCGAGCCCTCACGAAGGATGCCGCTGCCGACGAGAACCAGATGCGCCAGCAAGGCTCCCCCGCCGACCACCAGCGCTCTCCGGGCCCGCCCTGCCGCACACCCCGAGCCCCAGGCGATAGGGGCGAGCGCGCCTGTCGCGCCGCCGACGAACAAGGGCATGATGCTCGTCTGGGCGAGCCAAGACAAAAACAACGTCAGCATGGATTCGTGCTAGAAAGACGGGTTGCTCAAAGAGCTAAGCCTTGATTTACTTGCTGTTTGCACCGATGCGTGGATCGGCATTCTTCGAGACACTGTCAACTTTGACAGCGTCAGGTGCATTCTTGATTTGATCAAGATCAGTCGCGTCACATCACGACAGTTCTTAAAATCACGATTTGATTATGTTGCTCGCTGCCATCGGACTCAACCACCAAACCGCCCCTGTCGGGGTACGCGAGCGCCTGGCATTCTCGGCCGACACCCTGGTGGACGCGCTTCAGCGTTTGAAGGTGAACATGCTCGGCGGCAGACGAACCGGGCCTGTCGAGGCCGCGATTCTATCGACCTGCAATCGCACCGAGATCTATTGTGCGGCTGACAGCGATCCGCGTGATGCGCTGCTGCACTGGCTGTCCACTGAACGGCAGGTCCAGCTCGACGATCTGGCGGGCCATAGCTATCGACTGGTCCAGGACGGGGCCGTGCGGCATGCATTCCGTGTCGCCAGCGGCCTCGATTCCATGGTGCTGGGCGAGCCTCAGATCCTGGGGCAGATGAAGGAAGCGGTTCGGGTCGCCTCTGACTCGGGTGCGCTGGGCAGCACGCTGAATCAGATGTTTCAGCGGACCTTTTCCGTCGCCAAGGAAGTGCGCACCAATACCGAGATCGGCGCCCATTCGGTCAGCATGGCGGCGGCCAGCGTCCACCTGGCGCAGACCGTGTTCGAGAGTCTCCACGACTGCCGCGTGCTGTTCATTGGCGCCGGGGACATGATCGAACTCGTCGCCACGCATTTCGCGGCGCAGCAGCCCAAGAGCATGGTGATTGCCAACCGCACGGTGGAGCGGGGCATTCGGCTGGCGCAGCGCTTCGGTGCCGAGGCCATTCGCCTGTCCGATGTACCGCAGCGGCTTGCCGAGTTCGACGTGGTCGTGACCAGCACCGCCAGCAGCCTGCCGATCATCGGCCTCGGCGCGGCCGAGCGCAGCATCAAGCAGCGACGGCACAAGCCCGTGGTGATGGTCGATCTGGCTGTTCCGCGCGATATCGAGCCCGAAGTGGCCCAACTGCGCGACGTGTATCTCTATTCGGTCGACGATCTGTCCGCCCTGGTACGCAGCAACACCGAAAAGCGCCAGGCCGCAGTCGAGCAGGCGGAAGCCATCATCGAAAACCGCGTCCATGGGTTTCTCGAATGGCTGGATCAGCGCTCGCAAGTGCCCCTCATCCAGCGACTGCAGACGCAAAGCGAGCAGTGGCAGATGCACGAAGTCGAACGCGCCCGCCGCCTGCTGGCGCGGGGCGAGTCGCCCGAGGCCGTGCTGGACGCGCTTGCCCGCGGGCTGTCGCACAAGTTTCTGCATGGCGCGTTCACCGCCTTGCACCACGGCGATCCATCGCACCGCCAGATCGTCTCGCAGGCCGTCGAGCGCGTCTTTCTGTGCCCGCATCGCGGCAGCACCGATCCTTCGTCCGACGCGCAGTCCTAGCGCGGTTCCCGTTCGATTTTTTTGACCCGCGCCATGCGCGGGTTTTTCGCGTTTGCCATTCACCCCCATGAAGCCAACCCTGCTGGACAAACTGGAGCAGCTGCAACACCGGGCCAGCGAGCTCGATGCCTTGCTGGCCGCGCCAGACTGTACCGCCGACCTCCAGCGCTATCGCAACTTGACCCGGGAACTCGCCGAACTGCAGCCGGTTGTCGCCCTGTATGCGCAATACAAGGCGAAGACCAGCGATCTGTCGCAGGCCGAGTCGCTGCTGAACGACCCTGACATGAAGGATCTGGCTCAGCAGGAGGTGCTGGACGCGCGCGCCGCGCTGAGCGCATTGCAGGCCGAGCTTCAGGTCGCCCTGTTGCCGCGCGACCCGGACGACAGCCGCAATGTGTTTGTCGAAATCCGCGCGGGAACCGGCGGCGAGGAATCGGCCTTGTTCGCCGCTGACCTGTTGCGCATGTACGCGCGCTATGCCGAGCGTAAGCGCTGGCGCACGGAAATCATCAGCGAGAGCCCGAGCGACCTCGGCGGATACAAGGAAGTCATTCTGCGCATCGAGGGCGAAGGCGCCTACGGCCTGCTCAAGTACGAATCGGGGGGGCACCGCGTGCAGCGCGTACCCAAGACCGAGACGCAAGGGCGCATCCACACCAGTGCGGCCACCGTCGCCGTGATGCCCGAGATGGACGAGGCGCAGGCCATTCAGATCAGCCCCGCCGACTTGCGCATCGACACCTTCCGCGCCTCGGGGGCCGGCGGCCAGCACATCAACAAAACCGACTCGGCCATCCGCATCACCCACCTGCCCACCGGCCTGGTCGTGGAATGCCAGGACGAACGCTCGCAGCATCGCAACAAGGCGCGCGCCCTGTCGGTGCTGGCCGCCCGCCTCGCCGAGCGCGACCGGCAGGCCCGGCAAGCGCATGAAGCCGCCACGCGCAAAAGCCTGGTCGGCAGCGGGGACCGTTCGGACCGCATACGCACCTACAACTTTCCGCAAGGCCGGGTCAGCGAGCACCGCATCAACCTCACGCTCTACAAGATCGACGCCATCGTGGACGGCGATCTGGACGAATTGCTCACCGCCTTGCGCACCGAGGATCAGGCCGCGCAGTTGGCCGCCCTGGGGGAAAGCTGAGATGGTCACCCTCGCGGATTGGATGCGAGGCTGCGGGCTCGCCCGGCTCGACGCTCAGGTGCTGGTCGAAACGGTACAGGGCTGGAGCCGCGCCGCACAGGCTGCCCACCCTGAGCGGGAACTCGGCGCCATCGCGCTCGAACGGCTCGACACGCTTGCCGACCGTCTGCGCTCGGGCGAGCCCATGGCCTATGTGCTGGGCCAGCGCGAGTTCTACGGACTGGCTCTTGAGGTCACCCCTGACGTCCTCATCCCCCGGCCGGATACTGAACTGCTGGTGGAACTCGCCCTGCGCCATCTCGACGTCCTGCCCGAGGCCCATGTCGCCACGGTGCTCGATATGGGCACGGGCAGCGGCGCCGTGGCGATCGCCATCGCCCATGCCCGGCCCAAAGCTCGCATCTGGGCGCTCGATGCCAGCGGCCCTGCGCTCGCGGTCGCCCGGCGCAACGCGCAGCGCCTGCTCGACCCGCACCGCGAGGGCGACGCCCTCCGTTTCCAACAGACCGACTGGTGGGACGGATTGCGGCTTCCGTCGGCGTTTGCGGGCTTCGACTGTATCGTCTCCAATCCGCCCTACATCGCCGCGAACGACCCCCATCTTCCCGCCTTGCGCCACGAGCCGCCTCTGGCGCTGACCGGTCGGCACCCCAATGCCGACGGTTTGAACGATCTTCGGCAGATCGTGGCCCAGGCCGACCGTCATCTGCGCGATGAAGGCTGCCTGCTGCTGGAACATGGCTACGACCAGGCCGCCGCCGTGCGCGACCTGCTGACGGCGAACGGCTTTCGCGAGGTGTTCAGTGCGCGCGATCTCGGCGGTATCGAGCGCGTCAGCGGCGGACTTTGCCCGCGCCGGCGAATCGGCCAAAGCCCCCCTAAAATTGTCTGATCGACATCAACCAGGAAACACGACCATGTCCAGCGTGCAAGAGCAGATCGATCAAATCGTCAAGAACAACGATGTGGTGCTGTTCATGAAAGGTTCGCCGCAATTTCCCATGTGCGGCTTTTCGGGGCGCGCGGTTCAACTGCTCAAGTCCTGCGGCGCCAGCCAGATCAAGGCGGTGGATGTGCTCCAGGACGAAGCCATTCGCCAGGGCATCAAGACCTATGCCAACTGGCCGACCATCCCCCAGCTCTACGTCAAGGGTGAATTCATCGGCGGCTCGGACATCATGGCCGAAATGGCCCAGAGCGGTGAACTGCAGACCCTCCTCGGTGGCCTCAAGTAAGCGAGCCTGGTGCCCCACCCGGCCACGCCGACCGTTGCGATGAAGCGCCCCCGACTGATCGTTGCACTCACCGGGGCGACCGGCATCGTCTATGGCGTGCGGCTGCTGCGGCATTTGCAACGTCTGGACACGGTGGAGACGCACCTGCTCATCTCCGCGGCGGGCGTCCTCAATCTCAAGGTTGAAATGAACCTGGACCGCAAGGCCGTCGAGGCGCTGGCGGACGTCGTCCATCCGGTCGGCGACATCGGTGCCGACATTGCCAGCGGCTCGTTTTCGACCCTGGGCATGGTGGTTGCGCCATGCTCCATGCGCTCTCTGGCGGCCATCGCCCACGGCTTTTGCGACAACCTCATCACCCGCGCTGCCGACGTTTGCCTGAAGGAGCGCCGCAAGCTGGTGCTCCTCCCGCGCGAGGCGCCGCTCAATCTGGCGCACCTGCGCAATATGACGGCGGTGACGGAAATGGGCGGCCTCATCTTTCCGCCGCTTCCCGCGTTCTATCTTCAGCCCAGCAGCATCGACGCCATGGTCGATGCCAGCCTGGCGCGCGTGCTCGATCACTTCGGCATCGACCACGATCTTGGCGTGGAATGGGCCGGGGTCAGATCAAATTGAAGGCGGCGCGGATGCGCCGCGGTTTGCTCAAAGTCATTGTGGCACGAGGTTCTTCGGGCCTATAACGACAACATACCTTCGGAGTTCGCCATGACCCAAGCCCGCGCCCCTCGCAAGACCCCGTCACGCACCGCACGCCCAGCCGCGCCAGCCGCCGCTCAACGACGCACGCCCCGCCACAACAAGGTTTCCGAAGGCGATATTCCCCCCGTCTTGACGCCGGAAGGCGTCCGGCGCTACGTCGTCGGCCAGTCGCAGGAGGCCGCCAGGCAGGCCGAGCTGGCGGCGCTGGATTCCGTCCTCAACACAACAACCGCCGAGGCCAAGAGCGACGCGGGCGTCCAGGCGATTCTGGCGGGAGACGCACCCGATGATGCCCAGGCGATGCGCGAAGCGCTGGGTCTGGGCAGCCCCGAGCCCGTGCTCCACCGCACCAGCAATGAGCTGGCCGAAGATTGGCGCAAGGGCGGCTATCCCTACAAATACAAGATGCTGCGCCGGGATTACGAGCGCGAGAAATTCGTGCTGCAGACCGAGCTGCTCAAACTCCAGGCCTGGGTGAAGGAAAGCCGCCAGCGCGTGATCATCTTGTTCGAGGGGCGCGACGCCGCCGGCAAGGGGGGCACGATCAAACGCGTGATGGAGCACCTCAATCCCCGCGGCGCCCGCGTCGTGGCGCTGGAGAAACCCAGCGAAGTCGAGCGCGGCCAATGGTATTTTCAGCGCTATGTGCAGCACCTTCCCACGGCGGGCGAGATCGTCCTTTTCGACCGCTCCTGGTACAACCGCGCTGGCGTCGAACGGGTGATGGGCTTCTGCACGCCGTCCGAATACACCGAGTTTCTGCGCCAGGCGCCGGAATTCGAACGCAATCTGGTGCGCAGCGGCATTCACCTCATCAAATTCTGGTTCTCGGTCAGCCGAGACGAACAGCGGCGCCGCTTCAAGGAGCGGCAGGTGCACCCTCTCAAGCAGTGGAAACTGTCGCCCATCGACATGGCCTCGCTCGACAAGTGGGACGACTACACCCGCGCCAAGGAGGCCATGTTCTTCCACACCGACACGGCCGATTCACCGTGGACGGTGGTCAAGTCCAACGACAAGAAGCGCGCGCGGCTCAATGCCATGCGCTACGTGCTGCACTCGCTGCCCTACGCCGGCAAGGACGTGGAGCGCATCGGCGAAGTGGACAACCTCATCGTGGGACGCGCCAACTTCATCCACGAGCGCGGCGAGCACGATCTGAGCAAGGGCGAATACGTCTGAACGCCTCGGCGACAGGGCCGCGGCTTGCCCGGGCCGGGCGCTATGCGCCCCCGAAACGGGCTGCGTAGGCCTGCTGCATGGCCGTATCGACCGCAGGCAGTTGCGCCCGGATGCCGACCAGTCGGGCTTCATCGGCCGGGCGCTGCGCCGCGGACCAGGCCGACTGCGGCCAGTAGGCATCCCAGCCCCAGCGCGCGATGACGTGCCAGTGCAGATGCGGCACGACATTGCCCAGGCTGGCGAGGTTGATCTTGTCGGGCTGCAAGGTGGCGCGCAGCGTCTGCTCCGCCAGCACCACCGCATCCATGCAGCTCAGTCGATCGAGCGCGCTCAGATCGCTGAACTCGACCACATGCGTGTTCCACACCACCCGGTACAACGCGGCAAGCATGGGGTCGGCGGCCCGAATGAGACGAAAGGCGGGACCACGCCAGACGACATGCTCGCCTTCGCCAAGGCACAACGGGCAGGGCGCGTGACCGGACACGGCTTCAAGCGCGCTGTGCGGCGCCCACCATGATCACCGCCCCAGTGGGCAAGCCGGTCGGAGACCCGCCCGGCGGTTCCACACTGACGGCAAAGGCCTTGGCCTGCGTCAGGTGCGCGCGAGCCGCTTCGGGAAGGGGGTAGCGCGTCCGCCCCTGGGCCACGACCCCCAGTGAAATCGGGGCGCCTTCGGTAGGCAGCAACCAGAGCTGGTAGCTCTTGCCCTGAGGAGGCGTCATGGCGCCGACGGCGGTCAGGGTCAGCGCGCCGTCCTGCACGGTGACCACGGCAGCCTGGCCGCCCGCTCCGTGCATCAGGGCGGCCATCTGCACAGGCGTCACGGCGCGGCTGCCCTGGCCCGGGTTCTGGACCAACACCACGACCGAGAACGCCACAGCGGCCACGGCCACGCCACCGAGCAACAAGGACAACCGTCTCCAGGCGCGCACGCTCCAGCCTGCGGCAACGCTGGCCACCGACTGCTGCGACGACTCCTGGGCTGCGCCGATGCGCGCCGTGATGCCCTGCCAGACCGATTCGGACGGGCGGCCCAGTTGCGGCGATGACAGCAAGGCGGCGTCGAAGCGCTCGCGCCAATCGCGCACCGCCTGAGCGAAAGCGGGACTCTGCTCCAGCAGAAGCTGGGCGCGACGCTGCGCCGCAGGGCTGAGCCCGCCGGTGAGCCAATCGGCCGCCAGGCGCTGCAGCAGATCGGCGTTGAGATAACGCTTGGGCAGACTCATCGCGCGCCCTCCCCCAGACAGTCGCGGAGAAAAAGCACCGCGCGCCGGATCAAGGTCTTCACGGTTCCCAGAGGCATCACGCGCTCGCGGGCGACCTCGGCGTGCGACTGCCCCAACACATAGGCCGCCGCAAGCAGGTCGCGCTGGCGCGGCTGCAACTGCCCCAGGCAATCCTCCATCTGCCGACCCTGCAGACCCGCTTCGAGCAGACGTTCGGGTGTGCGGTCATCGGGGATCTCCGGCAGATCATCATCGTTTTCGCCGTACAGGGGCACGACATACTGAGCCTCGCGCTTGCTGGCCCGCAGGCGGTCGAGGCAAGTGTTGCGCACCAGGGCGGACAACCAGGCCTCTGGACTGCCCAGTGACGGTCGATAGCTTGCGGCCTGATGCCAGACCTTCACATACGCATCCTGCATCGCCTCCTCGGCGGCCGGGCGGTCACGCAACAGGCGCAGGCAGATGGCCCAGGCCCGGTTCTGCGTGGCCGCGTACAACTGGCCGAACGCGTCGCGGTCAGCCAGGGCGGTGTAGGCCAGGAGGGATTGGAGATCGGGCATGGGCAATGCAGGTCGGCATCGTCCGCTTCTGCCGGGCAGGCCAACAAAGGCCCATGCCAGTGCAGGCGGGTTCGCAACGCATGTTAACGACATCACGCCCCCGCCGCCGCCGTGGAGACCCGAGGGGTCAAGCGATGAAAGCCGCGGGCACCGGATCCTTGCCCAGGGCGCCCAGCAGAACGGCCCAGTGCATGGTTTCGTCGCCCATGATGCTGGCGGCCGCCTTGGCCAGATCCTTGTTGTGGAACTGCGGCACCGCGCCGAGGTAGGCGCTGGCCGCACCCTTTTCGAGCCCGGCCGCGAACTCCAGCACATCCGCCTGCGTTTTCAGCGATCCGGTCGGAAAGCCGTATTCCGCGGGCTTCTTGGCCATGACCGGCGTGCCGCCCAACTTGCCGATGGTCGACGACAACACCTCGGCATGCGCCTTGTGCTGACCCTGGAACTTGACCGCCACATCGAGCACTGGCTTTTGCAGCAGCCCCGACTCGGCACCCACCTGATAGGCGGCGATGGCTTGGTATTCCAGACCCAGCGCGGTGTTGAGAATGGCGATGTCCTGCGCAGTGGACGTGGACGGCGTGCCCGCCCAACTCGCCACCGGCGTCAGCGCGCTGGAGGCCGCCAGTCCGGCGGCGAACAGGCCGCCGACGCGGAAGAACTGGCGACGGCCGGCGCCTTGTGCCTCGGCAACCTGAGCGTTCATAACGGCTGGCTGTGTGGTGTCTTGCTTGCGTTGCATGGTGAAACCTCCTGGAAGTGGAAGACTGAAATCGGACACAGCGCCCGAATGGCGTCTGTGGCTTGAACTACGCGCCAGGAGGCAAAACGGATTCAGCGCCCGGTTTTCATTTATCCCAGATCAAAAGATTGCAATTTCGGCATATCGGGCTTCGCTGTTTTTGCGCCTTGTCACATTTGAAACACGATGTATCTGTGACGATGCGCACCTCGATCGATCCGTTTCGCACATTGTCTGGAGCGTCCGTCATGCCGTTGTCCTTTCGCATTGCGCCCACTGTCCGCCTCGGCCACTGGCTTCGTCTGGTCCTTGTCTGCGCGACAACCTCCGGCGCCGCCCTGGCCTGGGCCAGCCCCTCATCGGCGCCGCAGTCGGCCCAGGCCGAGGTCGCCATCCACTCGCCCTACCGCGTGGTGCCCAAGATGCCCACGGGTTCCAAAGCCACGGCGGATCACAGCAAGTTCAAGGAACTGCAAGGCCCCTTCCACAGCGGCCCGGAAGTGACCGCGGCCTGTCTGAGCTGCCACACCGAGGCGGCCAAGCAGATCAAGGGCACCATCCACTGGAAGTGGGAAGAAGTCGAACAGGACTCCAAGCGCATCGTCGGCAAGAACAAGGTGATGAACAACTTCTGCGTCTCGACCCCGAGCAACGAGAAGTTCTGTACCGGCTGCCACGTTGGCTATGGCGACGCAAAGGCCGACGAATTCGTCGCCTTCAGCAAACGCCCCGATACCGACGTGGACTGCCTGGTCTGCCACGACCAGACCGGCCAATACAAGAAGGCGCCCTACCAGTCCGGCAATCCGGCCACCACGCGCATCGAGATGCCTCCAGGCTCGGGCAAGTTCATCGAACCGATCGACCTGAGCAAGATCGCGCAGCATGTCGGCGATCCGGGCCGCGCCAACTGCGGCACCTGCCACTTCAACGGTGGCGGCGGTGACGGGGTGAAGCACGGCGATCTCGACAGCTCGCTCATCAAGCCCTCCCAATCCGTCGATGTGCACATGGCCAGCGACGGCCTCGACTTCCAGTGCCAGACCTGCCACACCACGGGCGGCCACCAGGTCAGCGGCAGTCACTACAAACTCGACGCCAAACACATGGGAGGCCAGTACATCCGCGGCAGCCAGCACAACATGGGCAGCGCCGCGAGCTGCCAGTCCTGCCATGGCGACACGCCGCACAAGGGTTCCCTGGCGCAGGACCTGAACATGCACACTCGCAACATCGCCTGCCAGACCTGCCACATCCCCGAGTTCGCCCGGGGCGGCGTGCCCACCAAGATGGAGTGGGACTACTCCAAGGCCGGACAGCGTGGCCCCGATGGCAAGCCCCTGGTCATCAAGGACGAGCACGGCCATCCCACCTACCTGGGCATCAAGGGCCAGTTCAAACTCGGCGAGGATGTGGTGCCCGACTACACCTGGTTCAACGGCGCCGTGAAGTGGATGAACATCGGCGAGAACGCCGTGCCGAACAAGGATGGCGTCATCGCCATCAACCAATACGGGGGCAGCGCGAACGATGGCAAGTCGCGCATCTGGCCGGTGAAGACCATGAAGAGCACCCAGCCCTACGACCCTGACATGCACCGCCTGCTCGCCATCCACAACGCCGGCTTCGACGACGCGGCCTATTGGCACACGATGGACTGGCAGAAATCCATCGCCTCGGGCATGAAGGAGGCGGGCTTGGAATGGTCGGGCAAGTACACCTTCGTCAAAACCACCACCACCTGGCCGATCACCCATATGGTCGCCCCCAAGGACAAGGCGCTGAGCTGCGCGCAATGTCACACCGACCACGGACGGCTGGAGAAGATCGACGGCATCTACATCCCCGGGCGCAGCAAAGATCACCAGCCCTGGATCGAAACCATCGGACTCGGCGTGGCCGGCTTGAGCCTGGCCGGTGTGCTCGCTCACGGTGGCATCCGCAGCTTCCTGTGGCTGCGCCGCCGCAACAAACCCGGCAGCAAGAAGCACTGATCCGTCGCGCACCCCAGGCTCTTCGAGGAATACGCCATGTCACACAAGAAACACGTCATCCTGTTCAAGCGGTTCGAGCGCTTCTGGCACTGGAGCCAGGCGGGACTCATCATCCTGCTGATGCTCTCGGGCTTTCGCATCCACGGCCTCTATGACCTTGGGGTGGATTTCCACACCGCGCTGCGCATCCATACGGTGGCCGCGTGGTCGCTGGTGGTGCTGTGGGTGTTTGCCATCTTCTGGCACTTCACCACAGGGGAATGGAAGCAGTACATCCCGACCTTCGACAAGATCGTTCTGATCGCCCGCCACTACGCCTTCGGCATCTTCCGAGGCGAGGAGCACCCCTATCATCAGACCGCCGCGCGCAAACACAACCCGCTGCAGCGCCTGGCGTACCTGGGCGTCAAGCTGATGATCAATCCCATCATCTGGATCAGCGGCATCTGGCTGATCTTCTTCGCCGACTGGGGCGCGTGGCCGATCTGGCAGCAGTGGGGCATCAGCCTACAGCTCGTCGCCTGGGCCCATACGGTGGGCGCCTACATGATGCTGATCTTCTTCATCGTGCACGTCTATCTGACCACCACCGGCCACACGCCGATGGCGCACATCATGGCCATGATCCGCGGTTATGAAGACGAACCGGCGCACCACCACCCGCGCGCCAAGGCCACCCACAAGGCGGCCGAGAACGTCTGACTCCGGCTTGGGCAAAACACTGCGGCCCGGCGTCGGCTTCTCGCCCGCGCCAGGCCGCGTTCAGCGTTGCCTTCACACCAGCACGCGCTCGATGCCGCCGTTGTTCGCGGCCTTGACGTAGTCGGCCATCCAGTCTTCGCCGATGAGGTGACGCGCCATTTCAATGACGATGTAGTCCGCCTCGAGCAAGCCGTGCTGCAGATCGTTGCCATACCGATTGAGCCCCTGCAGACAAGACGGGCAGGACGTCAGGATCTTGATGTCGCCGGCAAAACCATCGGCGCGCAACGCCAGTTCGTTTTTGCGCAGCTCTTCTTCCTTGCGGAAACGCACCTGCGTGGCGATGTCCGGGCGTGAGACTCCGAAGGTGCCGCTTTCGCCGCAGCAACGCTCGCTCTTGCGAACGTCGTCGCCCAGCAGCGCCTTCACCGTCTTCATCGGCTCCTGCGTCTTCATCGGGCTGTGGCAGGGGTCGTGATACAGATACTTGACCGCGGCTGACGTGCCGCCCGGGCTGAGGCTGTAGCCCTTCTCCAGCAGGAACTCGTGAATGTCGATGATGCGGCAACCCGGGAAGATCTTCTCGAACTCATAGCCCTGCAGCTGGTCGTAGCAGGTGCCGCAGCTGACCACCACGGTCTTGATGTCGAGATAGTTGAGGGTATTGGCCACACGGTGGAACAGCACCCGGTTGTCGGTGATGATCTTCTCGGCTTTGTCGTACTGACCCGAGCCCCGCTGCGGGTAGCCGCAGCACAGATAACCCGGCGGCAGCACCGTCTGCACCCCGGCATGCCACAACATGGCCTGGGTCGCCAGACCGACTTGGCTGAACAGCCGCTCCGATCCGCAGCCCGGGAAATAGAACACCGCCTCGCTGTCCACCGAAGTGCCCCTCGGATTGCGGATGATGGGCACGAAGTTCTTGTCCTCGATGTCGAGCAGCGCACGCGCGGTCTTCTTGGGCAGGCCGCCCGGCATGGGCTTGTTGATGAAGTGGATCACCTGCTCGCGTATCGGCGGCTTGCCCACGGTGAGCGGAGGATGCGCCGTCTGCGCCTTGGCCGCCGGTTTGAGCACCCGCCGCGCCAGGCGCTGCGCCTTGAACCCCGCACCCACCATGGCGCTGCGCACCAGCTTGATGGTCTGCGGTTTGGAGGCATTGAGGAAGAACATGGCCGCCGCGTTGCCCGGCTTGAAACGCTTCTTGCCCATCTTGCGCAGCAGGTTGCGCATATTCATGGTGACATCGCCGAAGTCGATGTCCACCGGACAGGGCGTCACGCACTTGTGGCAGACCGTGCAATGGTCGGACACGTCTTCAAACTCCTCCCAGTGCCGGATGCTCACCCCGCGCCGGGTCTGCTCCTCGTACAGAAAAGCCTCGATCAGCAGCGAGGTGGCGAGGATCTTGTCGCGCGGTGAATACAGCAGATTGGCGCGCGGCACATGCGTGGCGCAGACGCTCTTGCATTTGCCGCAACGCAGGCAGTCCTTCACCGAGGCGCTGATCGCCCCGATGTCGCTTTGCTGCATGATCAGCGACTCGTGTCCCATCAGATTGAAGCTGGGCGTATAGGCATTGCGCAGATCGGCGGGATGCGCCGGATCGCCCATCAGCTTGCCCTTGTTGAAGCATCCTTCGGGATCGACCTCGCGCTTATAGGCGCGGAAATCGCCGATCTCGGCTTCGGTCAGGAACTCCAGCTTGGTGATGCCGATGCCGTGCTCGCCCGAGATCACCCCGCCCAGGCTTCGCGCCAGCGCCATGATGCGGGCCACGGCGTCGTGGGCCTGTTGCAGCATGGGGTAATCGTCGGAATTGACCGGAATATTGGTATGCACATTGCCATCGCCCGCGTGCATGTGCAGCGCCACCCAGGCCCGGCTCTTGAGCACGCGCTGATGGATGGCATCGATCTCGCGGCGCAAGGGCTCGAACAGGCCGCCGGAGAACATCGCCGCCAGCGGCTTGCGCAGTTCGGCCTTCCAGGACGCCCGCAGCGAGTGGTCCTGCAACAGATGGAACAGCGTGCTCTGCGCGGCGCCAGCCCCGGCGAACACCGACGAGAGCGACGGCGCGAGCGCGCGCTGCGCCGCGGGCAGCGCCTGCAGCGGCGTATCGAGATGATCGAGATAGAACGACCAGCGCGCGTGCACGCCAGCGAGCAGTTCCAGCGCCTGGGCGCGCTTGGCCTCGAGGTCTTCGGGCGAAAGCGCAGGCTCGCCGTCGCCCAGTTCCTCGTTGCGGGCCAGAGGCAAGGTCGCGCGCAATGCACGGTCGATCTCGGCCACCAGCGCGAGCTTGTTCTTCAGCGACAGCTCGACATTGATGCGCTCGATGCCATCGACATACTCCCCCATGCGCGGCAGCGGAATGACCACGTCCTCGTTGATCTTGAAGGCATTGGTGTGACGGGCGATGGCCGCGGTGCGCTTGCGGTCGAGCCAGAATTTTTTGCGCGCCTCGGCGCTCACCGCGATGAAGCCTTCGCCCACCCGCGCATTGGCCATGCGCACGACCTCTGAGGCGGCGCGGGCCACGGCCGCCTCGTCCTCGCCGACGATGTCGCCGAACAGCACCATCTTGGGCAGCGTGCCGCGGGCACTCTTGGTCGCATAACCCACGGCCTTGAGATAGCGATCATCCAGATGTTCAAGACCCGCCAGGATGGCCCCGCCGGGCCGGTCGTCGAGAAAGGTCTTGATCTCGACAATGCTGGGAATGGCCTCGCGCGCCTGACCGAAAAATTCGAGGCAGACCGTGCGCACATGCGGCGGCATCTTGTGCAGAACCCAGCGGGCGCTGGTGATGATGCCGTCGCAACCTTCCTTTTGCACGCCCGGCAGGCCCGCCAGGAATTTGTCAGTCACGTCCTTGCCCAGACCCTCTTTGCGGAACCGGGCCCCGGGAATCTCCAGCAGCCGCTGCGACTGCAGCGTCACCCCGTCCGCGGCGAAAGTGCTCACCTCGAAGCGGGCGACCTCCACGTCGTGAATCTTGCCCAGGTTGTGGTCGAGCCGCTGCACCTCCACCCAGCGGCCCTGGGGATCGACCATGCGCCAGGAGGCCAGATTGTCGATGGCCGTGCCCCACAGCACGGCTTTCTTGCCACCGGCGTTCATCGCCACGTTGCCGCCCACGCAGGACGCGTCGGCCGAGGTCGGATCGACGGCGAACACCAGGCCGGCGGCGTCGGCGGCATCGGCCACGCGCTGCGTCACCACGCCTGCCGGCGTCTGGATGGTGGGTACGGGATGGGCCACGCCGGGCAATTCCAGGTATTCGACCGGGCCGATGCGGTCGAGCTTCTCGGTGTTGATCACCGCGCTCTTCCACACCAGCGGAATGGCCCCGCCGGTATAGCCGGTGCCGCCTCCACGCGGAATGATGGTCAGCCCCAGCTCGATGCAGCCCTGCACCAGCCCGGCGATTTCCGACTCGCTGTCGGGACAGAGCACGACAAAGGGATACTCCACCCGCCAGTCGGTGGCGTCCGTCACATGGCTCACCCGCGCCATGCCGTCGAAGCGGATCGCGCCCTGCGCGCTGTGCCGCCCCAGCACTTTGCGGGCGCGCTGGCGCAGCGCCGCGGCCTCGTCGAACCAGGTGGCGAAGGCGGCCACGGCGCCACGGGCACGGTCGAGGAGCTGACGCACCAGGGCATCGCGCTGCGCGTCCGGGCTTGGGCTGTGCGCGCTGTCGTCGCGGCGGCGGTCGATTTCGCGCAGCCGGTGTTCGAGCGCGTCGATCAGTGCGGCGCGCCGCTTGCGGCTCTGCAGCAGATCGTCCTGAAGGAAGGGGTTGCGCTGCACCACCCAGATGTCGCCCAGCACCTCGTAGAGCATGCGCGCCGAGCGCCCGGTGCGCCGTTCCTGCCGCAGTTGATTGAGCCACGTCCAGGCCTGCTCGCCCAGCAGGCGGATCACCACTTCGCGGTCGGAGAAAGAGGTGTAGTTGTAGGGAATCTCGCGCAGGCGCGGGGCCTCATCGGCCGGGCCATGACCCAGCGCGGGAAGCAATTCGGGAGCGTGTGAAGCGGGGGCGTTCATCGGAACGGCTTCGGTCTGGCGGACCGGGGAGATAAAACGCCATTGTAGGGAGGGTGCCATTTCCGCACGGCACCCATGCCAACCGACTTTCCGTGAGAAATTTCACACAAGACCCGTTGTGATGACGCGATGCAGCAAATAGGGGTAATACCGGGCTTTTAAGCTGCTCGAATGAATGAACTCAAACTTGCCGAGCTGATGAGCGCGCTCAGCCATGCGCTCGACATGACCGAGGGACAGCCCGAAGGCCACTGCGTGCGCTGTGCCTGGATCGGCATGTCGGTGGGGCGCGCCATCGGCCTTCCCGCACCGCAGCAGTGGGAGCTTTACTACACCCTGCTGTTGAAGGATCTGGGCTGCAGCAGCAACGCCGCCCGCATCTGCGAGCTCTACCTCACCGACGACCTGCAGTTCAAGCGCGACTTCAAGCGGGTCGACGGCAGCCTGCCGCACGTGCTGCGCTTCGTGCTCGACCATACCGGCTTGCGCAGCGGCCTGGCCGAGCGTTTCAGGGCCACGCTCAATATCTTCCGCAATGGCCGCGACATCGCCCAGGAACTCATACAGACCCGCTGCCAGCGCGGCGCCGACATCGCGCGGCAACTGCGCTTTCCCGAGAACGTGGCACAGGGCATCCACGGCCTCGACGAACACTGGGACGGCAGCGGCAAGCCCGAGGGCCTGACGGGCGAACAGATTCCGCTCTACGCTCGGCTGGCCCTGCTGTCGCAGGTGGCCGACGTGTTTTTCACCGCCAGCGGCCCCGCCGAGGCCCGCGACGAGGTCAGCCGGCGTCGCGGCGGCTGGTTCGATCCCGAACTGGTCGATGCCTTCCTCGCCCTCTCCGAGCAGGATGATTTCTGGCAGACGCTGCGCGACCCCGACCTCGGCAGCCAGGTGCTCGCCCTGGAGCCGGCGCAATGCTGTGTGCCGCTGGATGAAGACTATCTCGACGAAATCGCCGCCGCCTTCGGCCAGATCGTCGACGCCAAGAGCCCCTACACCGCCGGGCACAGTGCCCGCGTGGCGCTCTATGCCGACCACATTGCCGCCCAACTCGACCTCCCGCCCGAGCGCCGCCGCTGGCTGTACCGCGGCTCGTTGCTGCACGACGTGGGCAAGCTCGGCGTGAGCAACGCGGTGCTCGACAAGGCGGGCAAGCTCGACGCGGCCGAGTGGGAGGCCGTGCAGATGCACGCCACCTATACCGAGCGCATTCTGGGCCGGATCAGCGCGTTCTCAGAGCTTGCCCGCGTGTCGGGCGCGCATCACGAGCGCCTCGACGGCACAGGCTACCCGCACCGCCTCACCGCCGACCACATCGCGCTGGAAACCCGCATCATCACCACGGCCGACATCTTCGATGCCATTTCCGCCGACCGCCCCTATCGCGGCGCCGTGCCCATCGCGCAAACCCTGCAGATCATGTCCAAGACCGTGGGCACCGCGCTCGATCCCCGATGTTTCGACGCCCTGCGCAAAGCTGTGGATCAACTGGAGATGCTGGCTCCGCAAGACCTCGACCTGGCCGCCTGAAGCAGCCGCTTGCCGCTCACCAAGTTTTACAGTCTGCCTCTCCTGTTTTGGGCGATCTGTGCCGCTGAATCATGCACTGCCCTCCAACGCCTTGCTCCCTCCCCATGATCGGCCTCATTCAGCACACCCTGCTTCACATGCTGGACAACTGCGGGGTGGCGGGTGCGCGAGCCGAGGTGCTCCGCCGGGTCGGCCTGCCGGAAGACACGCACTTTCGCATCGACACCGATTACGACGATCTGCAGGCCGCGGAACGCCGCCTGGCGCCTCAACGCTGGGCCGGCATGGCCACGTAGATTTCCACCCTGCGGTTGGCCGCGCGCCCCTCGGCCGTGGCGTTGCTGGCCACCGGGTTCTGCGGGCCCAGCCCCTGCGTCGAGATGCGCTGCGCGGCGACACCGCGTGAAACCAGGAAGTTCTTGACCGTCAGCGCGCGATTTTCAGAGAGCGGATAGTTGATGGCATCCGTGCCGGTGCTGTC
>JAJTBQ010000171.1 GCA_021286835.1 Thiomonas sp. | reverse complement strand
CGTCCACGTCCTTGAACACCACGCGCGGCTTGGACACGGCCAGCTCATAGCCTTCACGGCGCATGTTCTCCAGCAGAATGGTCAGGTGCAGTTCGCCCCGGCCCGAGACTTCGAACACGCCGTCCTCGTCGGTTTCCTTCACGCGCAGCGCCACGTTCGACTGCAATTCCTTCTGCAGCCGATCCCAGATCTGGCGGCTGGTCACGAACTTGCCCTCGCGGCCGGCCAGCGGGCTGGTGTTGACGCAGAAATTCATGGTCAATGTCGGCTCGTCCACCTTGAGCATGGGCAGTGGAGCGGGGTTGAGCGGGTCGGTCACGGTCACGCCGATGCCGATGTCGGCAATGCCGTTGATCAGCACGATGTCTCCGGGGCCGGCTTCGGTCACCTGCACGCGATCCAGCCCCTGGAACGTCAGCACCTGATTGATGCGCCCCTTGAGCGACTTGCCCTCCGGGCCTTCCATCACCAGCACGTCCATGCCGGGCTTGATCGTGCCCGCATTGATGCGGCCCACGCCGATACGACCGACGAAGCTGTTGTAGTCGAGTGCCGAGATCTGCAGTTGCAGCGGTGCTGCCGGATCGCCGCTGTGCGGGGGCACATGCTTGAGGATGGTGTTGAACAGGGCCGACATGTCAGGGCCCCACTGCTGCCCCGGCTCGCCCTCTTCCAGCGAGGTCCAACCGTTGATGCCCGAGGCATAGACCACGGGAAAGTCGAGCTGTTCGTCGGTCGCGCCCAGCTTGTCGAACAGGTCGAAGGCGGCGTTGACCACGGCATCGGGCTTGGCACCCGGCTTGTCCACCTTGTTCACCACGACGATGGGTTTGAGCCCCAGGGCCAGAGCCTTCTTGGTCACGAAGCGCGTCTGCGGCATCGGGCCTTCCTGGGCGTCGATCAGCAGCACCACGCCGTCGACCATGCTCAGCGCGCGTTCGACCTCGCCGCCGAAGTCGGCGTGGCCGGGGGTATCGACGATGTTGATGTGCGTGCCTTCCCAACTCACCGCGCAGTTCTTCGCCAGGATGGTGATGCCGCGCTCGCGTTCGATGGCGTTGTTGTCCATCACCGTATCCACGACTTTCTCGTGCTCGGCAAAGGTGCCGGACTGACGCAGCAGCTGGTCCACCATGGTGGTCTTGCCGTGGTCGACGTGGGCGATGATGGCGATGTTGCGGATGGATTTGCTCATGGTGTGACGTCCTGATGGAGGGATTCGGTTCGAAGGAGTGAAAGAGGGGTCGATGAGGCGGCTTCTGGCATCGCCGGGGCAGCGGTGAGCGCGAGCTCGTCGGCGCACAGCAGACGACGCGGCGCCAACACGCCGGACTCCAAGGCGCCGATGCCCAGCAGCACCGCCGCCTGTCCGGCCGCCAGCGGTCCGTAGATGCGCACGTCCTCGCCGGGCTTGATCAGCCCCTCGGGCTGCAACCCGCTCAGGCGGGCGCCGTGCAAGAACCGCTGCGCCTGCGCGGCGTCCAGATCCAGCCTGGGTGAAGCCTGCAGCAAGACATCGGTCGGCAGCAGCGCACGGCGCAAGGCGGCTTGATCCAGGGCTTCGGCCTCGGCCAGACCCAAGGCCTGTGCCAGTTGGAACGCACCGCTTGCCGTGCGGGTGAGCGCAGCCAGATGGGCGCCACAGCCCAGTGCCTCGCCGATATCGCGCGCCAGGGCGCGAATGTAGGTGCCCTTGCCGCAATGCACGGCCAGCGTCAGCCGGTCGTCCTGCAGGGACAACAGCTCGATGGCATGGATCTGCACGGTGCGAGGCGCAACCTCGACCGCCTCTCCCGCCCGGGCATAGGCATAGAGCGGTCGGCCGTCGCGCTTGAGCGCGCTGTAGACGGGCGGCGTCTGGCTGATGGCGCCAAGAAAGCGCGGCAGAACGGCATCGACCTGCACCCGGTCCACACGCACGTCGCGGCGCTCGACGACCTCGCCCTCGGCGTCATCCGTGGTCGTACGGACACCGAGCTGCAGCACGGCGACATAGCGCTTGTCGGCTTCGAGGTGACGCTGGGCGAACTTGGTCGCCGCACCGAAGCACAGCATCAGCAAGCCGTCGGCCAGGGGATCGAGCGTACCGCCATGCCCTGCCTTCGCCGCCCGCAGCCGTCTGCGCACGCGAAACAAGGCCTGCTGCGAGGTCAGCCCGCGAGGCTTGTTCAGCAGAAGCACGCCGTTGACCGCCTCCCAAGGCGCTTTCTGAACATTCATGGTGGTCGGAACCCGAGCGCGATGCGCCGGGTCAGTCGTCTTTGGCCTGGTGCGACAAGGCCTGCTTGATCAGCCCGTCCATCTCGGCGGCCTTCTCGGTCGTCGGATCGAACAGGAAATGCAGCGTGGGCACGGTGTGGATCTGCAGGCGCTTGAACAGCAGACTGTGCAGATAACCGGCCTTGTCGCTCAGCAACTGACGCGCCGTCTCGGGCTCGGCGCCGATCACGCTGAAATACACCTTGGCATGGGCGTAATCCGGTGTGAGCTGCACGTCGGTGAGGGTCACCAGCCCGAGCTTGGGATTACGCAGCTCGCGCTGGATCAGCTCGGCCAGATCGCGCTGGATCTGGTCGGCGATACGCTGGGTCCGGTTGGGCGTGGCGCGTTTCATCTCAGTCTGGCTGCGCCCCCTTACAGGGTGCGGGCCACTTCCTTGATTTCGAAGACCTCGAGCTGATCACCCTCCTCGATGTCCTGGTAGTTCTTCAGCGACAGGCCGCACTCGAAGCCTTCCTTGACTTCGCGCGCATCGTCCTTGAAGCGCTTGAGCGAGTCGAGCTCTCCGGTATGGATGACCACGTTGTTGCGCAGCAGGCGCACATGCGCCGAACGGCGCACCAGGCCCGACAACACCATACAGCCTGCCACCGCGCCGACCTTCGGAATGCGGAACACCTGACGGATCTCGACCAGACCCAGGACCTCTTCCTTCTTCTCGGGCGTCAACATGCCCGACATGGCCGCCTTGATCTCGTCGACCGCCTCGTAAATGATGTTGTAGTAGCGGATGTCGATGCCGTTGTTCTCGGCCAGTTTGCGGGCCAGGGTATCGGCGCGCGTATTGAAGCCGATGATCACCGCATTGGAGGCGATGGCCAGGTTGACGTCGCTCTCGGAAATGCCGCCCACGGCCGCATGCACCACCTGCACCTTGATCTCGCTGGTCGAGAGCTTGGTGAGAGCGTGGATGAGCGCCTCCTGCGAACCCTGCACGTCGGCCTTGATGATGAGCGGCAGGTTCTTGCTGTTCTCGTCCATCTGCTCGAACATGTTCTCGAGCTTGGCAGCCTGCTGGCGGGCCAGCTTGACGTCGCGGTACTTGCCCTGGCGGAACAACGCGATCTCGCGCGCCTTGCGCTCGTCGAGCAGCACCATGATTTCCTCACCGGCGCTGGGCACTTCGGTCAAGCCCTGAATTTCCACCGGAATGGACGGGCCAGCCTCGGCAACGGGTTTGCCCACTTCATCGAGCATGGCGCGCACGCGACCAAACGACGCGCCGGCCAGCACCACATCGCCGCGCTTGAGCGTGCCCGACTGCACCAGAATCGTGGCGACCGGGCCTCGGCCCTTGTCGAGTCGCGATTCGATCACCAGTCCCTTGGCGGGTGCATCGACCGGCGCCTTCAGTTCCAGAACTTCGGCCTGCAGCAGAATCTGTTCGAGCAGATCATCCACGCCCTGCCCCGTCTTGGCCGATACCGGCACGAAGGGCGAATCGCCGCCGTACTCTTCAGGCACCACGCTTTCGGCAATCAGCTCCTGGCGAACGCGATCGGGATTGGCGCCGGGCTTGTCGATCTTGTTCAGTGCCACGACGAGCGGAACCCCGGCCGCCTTGGCGTGAGCGATCGCTTCCTTGGTCTGCGGCATCACGCCGTCGTCCGCGGCCACCACCAGAATGACGATGTCCGTGGCCTTCGCACCACGCGCCCGCATGGCCGTGAAGGCTTCGTGGCCCGGGGTGTCGAGGAAGGTGATGATGCCGCGCGGCGTTTCGACGTGATAGGCGCCGATGTGCTGCGTGATGCCACCGGCCTCGCCTGCCGCCACTTTGGCGCGGCGGATATAGTCGAGCAGCGAGGTCTTGCCGTGGTCGACGTGTCCCATGACCGTGACCACCGGCGCGCGCGGAAACTGCTCCGCGTCGGCCTGCGCGCCTTCGCCATCTTCCGTCAGGAAGTTCTCGGGATCGTCGAGCTTGGCGGCAATGGCGGTATGGCCCAGTTCCTCAACCACGATCATCGCCGTCTCCTGATCGAGCACCTGGTTGATCGTGACCATCTGGCCGAGCTTCATCAGGCTCTTGATCACCTCGGCGGCCTTGACCGACATCTTGTGCGCCAACTCGGCCACGGTGATGGTTTCAGGCACGTGCACTTCGCGCACGATCATCTCGGCGGGCGCGGCGGTAGTTTGCTGTTCGGCGCCCCGGTCGTTGCGGCCGCCACGGCGGCCTGAGGTGGTCTTCGGCCCGCGCCAGCCTCCCGGCGCTCCGGTCGGATTGCCTCGGGGCTTGATCGCCGCACCACGCTTCTTCGCAGCGTCGTCGGCCCAGGAGGAAGACAGCTTTTCGGACTTGACCTGCTTGTCGTCCTTCTTCGCCGCGCCCGGCGCGGCGGCCGTGCCGGCCCCTGCCGTCTTGGCAGCCCCCGCCGCTGGCTTGTGAATCGTGCCCTTGATGGTTCCGCTGGCAGGCGCGGCCTCGGTCGTCTTGGGCGCAGGCTTCTCGGCGCGCAGCACGGTGCGTGGGCGCGCCATCATGTCGCGAATGGCGGCCGCTTCCGCTTCCGCGGCCTTGCGGCGCTTCTCGATCTGCTGCAGCTTGGCGGCTTCTTCC
>JAJTBQ010000003.1 GCA_021286835.1 Thiomonas sp. | reverse complement strand
CGAAATCCTCGGGGTGCGCGGCGTCGAGCTTGGCATACTCGATGCGCTCGATGAATCCGCCCCAGGCGGGGGCGTCGAAGTCGGCTTTGAGGTGCGGACCGGATTGCGCGCGCACCTGATCCAGATAGGCATCGCGGCTGAGCACGCCCCGGCCCAGTGCAAAGATGCGCCCCGACGGATGCAAGGTGCCGGATTGGTGCGCCTGGAACAGCGCAGGCAGCAGCTTGCGCATGGCCAGATCGCCGGTGCCGCCGAACAACACCATGTCAAACACCGGGGAAGCGCTCATCTTGTGTTCTGCTTTCTTGGGCGTGACCATGAGAAAAATCCAGCTTGAGTGTAAGGATCAGCGTACGGATCCGCGTGGTGCCGTATGCCCCATTCCCGTGAAATTGACGTCGATCAGGAAATCGCGTCGTGCGCTGGGGGAGACGGAGCAGACGCGCCCTTTGCGCGGCAGGCTGCCGGAGCCGTGTGCAATTTCCTTGCCACCGTCGGCTGGAGGGCGGGCGCACGCCGCGCGGCGTGCTCAGCCGAGGGGCGGCGTCGTCCCCTCACCCGGGGTTCGGCGCCGGAACATGCCCCAGCCTTTCATGCTCAGCACGCAGTCGCCGTGCTGATTGAACAGTTCCCAGTGAGACTGGACCAGTCCGACGTCGGGTTTGCTGCGCATGGGGCGGGTGTCCAGAATGGTCATGCGCAGGGTGAGTTCGTCGCCGGGATGGACCGGTTTCAGCCAGCGCAACTCGTCCAGCCCGGGCGAACCCAGACTGGTCGAGCGCAGCAGATAGGCATCGCACATCAGGCGCATGGCCATGCTGCAGGTATGCCAGCCACTGGCGGCCAGGCCGCCAAACAGCGAGTTCCTGGCCGCCTCGTCGTCGACATGAAAGGGCTGGGGATCGAACTGGCGGGCGAAATCGAGCACGGCTTCGCGGCTGACCAGGGTGTTGCCACAGTCGCGCACGGAGCCTTTGGGGAAATCTTCCCAATGCAGCAGATCGGACGGGGTCGGGTTGGATAGGTCGTTCATGCGTCGATGCTAGTGCAGGGTTTCACTCCGATCTGCCACATAGAAACGTGGCTTTGGCGCCAAGGCTGCGTTGCAAATCCGCGCGATACCTACGGGTATCGCTGTGCATCGTGCTTGCGCGGCGCCGCTCTGCTTTCGGATGCAATTCTTTACATCTTTCGCAGGGCTCTGGCTGGTTTTGCTGAATCCGATGCATCCGGTGGCTCGTATGGCTGGTATCGCAATCGAAAACCGGCAGGGGTCGGCTGGCGGTTGCGGTCATTTCACGCGGGTGGAATGGAACGTCTGACCATAGAGGAGCGAGACCATGAGTACACATCGTTGGAAGCGGACCCTGGCGGCGACGGCCGTGGCGGGGCTTGGGGTCTGGGGGATGGGCGCAGCGCATGCGCAGGGCAGCCGCTTGCTGGCGACCAGCGGGGTGACCGAGGTGGGCGGCTCCACCGGCGGCGGCATCTCCCCCTGGGCCGTGATTGCCGGCTACGACACGGGCGACGAAGTCGGCGGCTCGGTCACCGGCACCTACGTCACCGTGCCGAACTACGGCCTGACCACCCTGGGCGCGGCCGTGGGCATCCACAACCGTTTCGAGATCTCCGTGGCGCATGAGAATCTCAACGTCAACCTGGGGAGTTTGTCCAGCCTGGGCGTGCTCGGCAATCAACCCGGCGGGCTGGGTGTGGTCAACAGCGGTGGCGTGGCACCGAGCATCAATCTGGGCAACCAGACCATCAGCATGGACGTGCTGGGACTGAAAGCCCGCTTGTTCGGTGACATTCTCTACACCCCGTATCCGCAGGTGTCGGTGGGCATCAAGTACAAGAAGAACAACGACTTCGACAGCAACTTCTCCGGCCTGGGCCCCATCGGCATTCCCAAGTTCCTCGGTGCCGCCAGCGACTCGGGGACCGACTTCTACGTGGCCGCCACCAAGGTATTCCTCAATGGGCTGTTTCACCGAGTCACCCTGGTCAACCTGACCCTGCGCGGCACCAAGGCCAACGTCATGGGTCTGCTGGGCTTTGGCACCAACGCCAACAACGGCATCGCCGGCGCCCTGGGGACCAAGAGCGACGACAGCTACCACGCCGAACTCGAGGGCTCGGCCGCCGTGTTCCTGCGCCCGGACGTGGCCGTGGGGGGCGAATTCCGCCAGCAGCCCGACAACATGAAGTACCCGATCAACGCCAGCGCCTCGGCCATCGGCTCACCGGGCACGATGAAAGATGTCTTCGTCGCCTACTTCCCGAACAAGAGCCTGTCGCTGACCGCGGCCTATGCCGACCTTGGCCCCTTGCCCTTCCAGGCCAGCAACAAGGGCTTTTACCTCTCGCTCAACGGCACGTTCTGATTCCGCCCCCCTTCAGGAGATCCTTTCATGAAACTGCAATCCTTCCTCCTGGCGCGCCATCTCGGCGGCGTCGCCCTGACCTGCGCGCTGGCCTTGCCGACGTTGGCCCATGCCCAGATGACCTCGGGTCAGACCCTGTATGAGCAACTCGGCGGCAAACCGGCCATCACCAAAGTCGTGCACGACATGATTACCAACGTGGCCGCCGACAACCGCATCAATCACTTCTTTGCCAAGACCAATCTCCCGCATCTGCAGATGGAACTGGTCAATCAGGTGTGCGAAGGCACGGGCGGTCCGTGCAAGTACACCGGGCTGAACATGCAGCAGGCGCACAAAGGCATGAACCTGAGCACGGCCGATTTCAACGCCCTGGTCGAAGACCTGCAGAAATCCATGGACAGCAATAACGTGCCCCTGGGGCTGCAGAACCAGCTGCTGGCGATTCTGGCCCCGATGGAGCCCGACGTCGTGCACAAGTGAGCCCCGGCCATCGAGGGGCGCGGAGGCTCGTGGGCCTTCGCGCCGACATCGCGTTACAGGAGAACTCTCATGAACCTGCGCAAATCGTCTTCTTCTCTCTCCAACCCGCAGAGACGCCTGCTGTTGCGCCAGGGCGGTCTGCTGCTCGCGGTGGTCGGCACTGCGGCCCTCGTGACGGCGCAGGCCGACGACGGCATGCTGAGCAAGGCGTCCGTGCACTATCAGGACAAGCCGCACAACGGCCAGCATTGCAGCGACTGTGCTTATTTCATCCCGGGCCCATCGGTCCAAAGTCCTGGGTCTTGCAGGCTGGTCTCGGGCACCATCAATCCCACAGGCTGGTGTCAGCGGTTTTCGTCGTAAGTCTGGGAGATTCGGAAACTACAAAGCCGCCCGAGGGCGGCTTTGTCAGTGGGGCAGACCAGCGCGTCGCTTTAGACGCGGCTGCGGTATTCGCCCGTGCGGGTGTCGATTTCGATCTTGTCGCCGGTGGCCACGAAGATGGGCACGGGCACTTCGAAGCCGGTGGCCAGCTTGGCGGGCTTGAGCACCTTGCCCGAGGTGTCGCCCTTGATGGCGGGTTCGGTGTAGATGATCTCGCGCACCACGGTGGTGGGCATTTCGATGGAGATGGCCTTGCCGTCGTAGAACACCACCTCGACGGCCATGCCGTCTTCCAGGTAGTTCAGGCTGTCGCCCATATTGTCCTTTTCGACTTCGTACTGGTTGTAGTCAGCGTCCATGAAGACATACATGGGGTCGGCGAAGTAGGAGTAGGTGCACTCCTTGCGCTCCAGCGTGACCGGGTCGAGTTTGTCGTCGGCCTTGTAGACCACTTCGGTACCGCCGCTGGTGAGCAGGTTCTTGAGCTTCATTTTCACCGTGGCGGCATTGCGGCCGCCACGGCTGTATTCGGTTTTTTGCACCACCATCGGGTTGTCGCCAACCATGATGACATTACCGGCGCGGATTTCTTGTGCGATCTTCATTGAACAGTCTGTGGGGTTCCAAATAAACCGCCATTCTACCGGGCAGGCGCCAGACTCGGCCGATTGCTGCCAAGTTGCTGAACTTCGTCGAGGAGCTGGCTGGCCAGATCGGACTGGGTTTGCAGGCCACGCGACCACTTCAGGGCGTGGCGCTGCAGCAGGGGCAGGCTGCTGGCGAATTCGAGCCATGCGGGCGCCAGGTCGAGGCCCCGGTTCCAGGCGGTCCAGAAATGCACCACGGTATCGCGTAGGTCGCTGTCGGCCTCGGCCAGGTAGCGATCGAGGAAGGCGTCGAGCTTGCGGTCGTGGGCGCTGTCTTCCTGCGGGTAGATGTGCCAGACGAACGGCTTCGCGGCCCATTGCGCGCGGACGAACGAATCTTCGCCTCGCACGATGCAGACGTCTGCGGCCCAGAGCAATTCGTCGAAGCGCTGCTGCGGGATGTAGGGCAGGGCGTAGATGGTCAGGCTGCCACGCGAGGTGATCTGCCCGGTCTGCAATTCCATGTCCAGCCAGGTGTTGATCGTCTTCATCACCGGGCCCGGGCAGACCCAGAGCGCCACCGGCCGCTCCGAGGCGGCCATGGTGCTCAGCCAGCCATCGAGCCGCTGGCGGGCATAGCTGAAGAGCAGCACGGTCAGGGCATGATCGGGGGGCGGAGGCAGGCCGAGCGCGCGCATGGCAATGCGTCTGGCCGAGGGCTGCATCTGCCAGTTGTCGCGCTGGGCGATGAGGCTGGCCTCGCGCAGCAGCCCGCCGGTCTTGTCAGTGAAGCCGGGATAGTAGAAATACTTCGTGACACCTCCGCTCTGCGGCGAGGGTTTGAGGTGATGCAGATCGACCCACTTCTCGGCGCTGAGGTGTTCGAGGTTCAACCAGATCGGCTGCGGTGAGGCCTTGCCGATCTGGGCGATGTAGGCCTCGCTGAGCTGACAGCCGAACATCTCGATGACGACATCGCCCGGTGTTGCCTGGGTCTGGCGTACCCAAGGCACAATCTGCACGCCGGCAATGGTTTGCTCGGGCGTGCGCAGATGCACTTGTGGGGCGATATGGGCAAACGCCTTGAAGTCGTCCAGGAATAATCGCACCTGTTGCCGATGTTCGGCGACGAGTTGCCGGGCCAGCCGCCAGGTCACGCCGATATCGCCGAGGTTGTCGACGACATGGCAAAACAAATCCCACCGATGTTGGACTTTCATGAATATGCAGGGTGACAACGCACCGATTTCGAGATCTCTGTCTTTTTATGATCCGCATTGTCGTCTGTGCCCGCGACTTGCGGCCTTTTTACACCAAGTGAAACTGGAGCATCCCGATTTTGCCTGCCAGCCGGTGGCGCCGTTCGGCCCTATCGACGCGCCGCTGCTGATCGCGGGCCTGGCACCCGGTCTGAAGGGCGCCAATGCGTCCGGGCGCCCGTTCACCGGCGACGGTGCCGGGCCGCTGCTGTACGGCACGCTTACCGAGCTTGGCCTGGCGACGAGACCCGAGCCGGTACGCATCAGCGACCCTCCTTCGACCTTGCGCGCGGCGGACGGGCTGCAGCTCCAAGGGTGCCGGGTCAGCAATGCCGTGAAGTGTCTGCCGCCAGGCAACAAGCCGCTGCCGGCGGAAATCCGGACCTGCAATCGGTTCATGGCGGCGGAGATGGCGGCCATGCCGAATCTGCGCGTGATCGTGGCACTGGGCAAGGTGGCGCATGACGCCGTGCTCATGGCGCTGGGGCAGAAGGCGTCGTTGGCGCGCTTCGCCCATGCCGCCGAGCATCGCATCGGGAGCTACACCTTGATCGACAGTTATCACTGCAGCCGATACAACCAGAACACCGGCCGCTTGACGGCCCCGATGTTCCGCGCGGTGTTCGAGCGGGCCGTGCATCTTCTGAACTGAGCGGCATGGCATCCGATCCCTCCTTACCGGAGCACAGCACGGCGCTGCTGGCGCAGGTCGCGGCGCTGCCGCATCTGCCCGGGGTCTATCGCTATTTTTCGGCGGACGGCGCCTTGCTGTACGTGGGCAAGGCGCGCGACCTCCGGCGGCGGGTGTCGAGCTATTTCCAGAAAGATCACGGCGGCACGCGCATCGGACTGATGGTGTCGCGCATCGCCCGGCTGGACACGACGGTCACCCGTACTGAAGCCGAGGCCTTGCTGCTCGAGAACAACCTGATCAAGACGCAGCACCCGCGCTACAACATTCTGTTCCGGGACGACAAGTCCTACCCGTACTTGCAGATCACGACGGCGCACGCGTTTCCGCGCGTGGCGTATTACCGCGGCGCGACCGACCGCAAGCAGCAGTATTTCGGGCCTTATCCCAATGCCTGGTCGGTCAAGGAAAGCATTGCGGTCTTGCAGAAGGTGTTCCAGTTGCGCACCTGTGAGGACACGGTGTTCGGCAACCGCAGCAGACCCTGCCTGCTGCATCAGATCCACCGCTGCACGGCTCCTTGTGTCGGCAAGATCAGCCCCGAGGACTATGCGCGCGACGTGCAGCATGCGGTGCGATTTCTGCGCGGCGATCATGGCGTGGTGATGGGCGATCTGCAACGCCGCATGCAATCGCTTTCCGACGCCTGGCGCTTCGAGGAGGCCGCGGTGCTGCGCGACCAGATCGCCGCGCTCTCGGGTGTGCTGCAGCAGCAGAGCATGGAGGTGGGCAGCGCCGAAGACGTGGACATTCTGGCCGTGGCCCTCAAGGGCGGCCGGGCCTGTGTCAACCTGGCCATGGTGCGGGGCGGTCGGCATCTGGGCGATCGCGCCTATTTCCCCAGCCAGGTCCAGGCCGCGCTGGAACTGGAAGACCTGGCGACAGAGGACGACGCGCCGGCAGCCGATGCGAGCCGCAGCGCGGCGCAGAGCGTGCTGCAGGCCTTTGTCGCGCAGCATTACCTGCAGATGACGCCGCCGCCGGTCCTGGTATGCGATCAGGCGATGGAGCCGGCATTGCTCGATGCGCTGAGCGAGCACGCCGGCCATCGCCTGCAGCAAATCACCCAGCCGCGCGGCCAGCGTCGCGATTGGCTGGACATGGCCCAGAAGGGCGCGCAGATCGCCCTGGCACGCCTGCTGTCCGAAGAAGGCTCGCAACGTGAGCGGAGCATGGCCCTGGCGCAGGCTCTGGGGCTGGATGCCGTGCAGGCCGAAGGATTGCGGGTGGAGTGTTTCGACATCAGCCACACGGCGGGCGAAGCCACCCAGGCCTCGTGCGTGGTGTACGCCGAGCACGCCATGCAGCCGGCGCAGTACCGGCGGTTTCGCATCAACGACATCACACCCGGTGACGACTATGCGGCCATGCGCCAAGTGCTCACGCGCCGCTACAAGCGGGTCGCCGAAGCGTTAGCGGGGGACGGCGTACAGAGCCCCGACGCCGAGGGTCGCGGCGAAGCGCGACTTCCCGATCTGGTGCTCGTCGATGGCGGGCGCGGACAAGTGGCGATGGCGCGCGAGGTGTTCACCGAACTGGGCCTGGATCTCGGCGTGATCGTCGGCGTGGAGAAGGGGGAAGGGCGCAAAGTCGGCCTGGAAGAACTGGTGTTTGCCGACGGCCGCGCCAAGCTCACCCTGCCCGCCGACAGCGCCGCGCTCATGCTGGTGGCTCAGATCCGCGACGAAGCCCATCGTTTTGCCATCACCGGCATGCGCGCGGCGCGCGCCAAGGTGCGCACGGGCGGCTCGCGGCTGGAAGACATTCCTGGCATCGGCCCCAAGCGCCGCGCCAGGCTGCTGGCGCGGTTCGGCGGCATTCGTGGGGTGGAGACCGCAAGCGAGGACGATCTGATGACCGTGGAAGGCATCTCCCGCGAACTCGCCCACGCGCTCTACAAGGCCTTGCATTGATGCGTTGGCCTTGTCCGCCTCGTTGACCTTATTGGCCTTATTTCACCGCGCCTTGCTTGTTGTGCAGTGAGGCCTTGTAAAGCGCGATCACTTCCTTGAACTGTTCGGCGTTCAGCAAGGTGCGCATTTTGTCCACGCATCCCGCGCGCATGGCGACCAGCGCGGCTTCTTGCTTGCCGATGTCCTCGATCAGGGCCTGACGCTCGGGCGTGTCGCCCATGCCGTTCATCAAGGCCTCGCGCAGTTGCAGGCGGGTCTGGGCGAGCTTGTCTTCGGCCGCCTTGCGCTTGGCCGGTGCGGTCTTGAGCCATTGGGCGAACTGCTCCTGTTGCGCGGCATCGAGCTTGAGCGATTTTTCATGTTGCTTGATGACGGGAACGAGGGCGATGACGGGCTCGCCCAGGTTGTAGGACGGCCCTTCGGCAGACGCGAATGACACCGGGCCGGCGAAGCCGAACGCCAGCGCGGCGAGCAGGGTGGCGCGTTTGAGGCTGAACAAGGGTGAGGCAAGCATGACGAACTCCTGGAGGTGTGCCCAAGCACGGCGCGTGGACCTGAAGGCAGGAATGTAATCAGATGTATCAAATCGACTATTGATCGTCAGCAACGAGGCCAGTCGTGCGGCGAAATGCCGCACCCCTGAGCGCTTATGCGGCAAAAGCCTCGTCAGACCTTGCGTGAAGGGGCTATCAGGCGCTTGAGCCGATGGCCGATTTGATATCGATCAAGACCGTGACTTGAACCACTATGGCGGCGCCCCGTTTCGCGCCTAGGCTCTCATCTGCCTGCCACCAAGAGCAGGATCGTCACGGGGATGAACTGATGATGGATGCCCGCGAAGACTCACTGCGCGGATTTGTCATTCAGGGTTTTCCCAGCGGCGTTTTGTCATCTTGTTCCCTGATCTATATCAGTGAATACTGATGAACGGATAAAGACCGGGCGGGCAACGGCACCAAGACCGTGAGCCGCTCATTGACACATTGCTTGAAGGAGTTCGTATGTCAGAGCTGATCGGCCTGTACCCGACGTGGTACGTGCCTCAAATCGGCACGGCCTGGGTGATGGGCATCATCGGCACGATCCACGTGCTGGCGTCCAATACCTCGGTCGGTGCCGCCGTGCTGTTCGCCATGCTGGAGAGCCGGGCGGTTCGGGAGAACAAGCCCGAAATCATGCAGTACATCAAGAAGTACGGCATGTTCTTGCTGGTGTTCTCCTACATCTGGGGATCGGTGACGGGTCCCGGGATCTGGTACTCGGTCACCGTGGCCAGTCCGCGGGGCATTTCCGCGCTGATCCACAACTTTGTCTGGGCCTGGGCCACCGAGTGGGTGTTCTTCACGGTGGAAGTGATCGGGGTGTACGCACTGGTCTACACCATCGGCAAGATCGATCCGAAGACGCACCTGAAGATCACCTGGACCTTCGTGGTGAGTTCCATCGCGACCCTGGTGCTCATCGTGGGCATCCTGTCGTTCATGATGTGGCCGGGCAATGATCGCTGGTACCTCACGGGCAGCGTGTTCGACGCCTTCTTCAATCTGAACTTCGCCGCGCAATTGGCCGAACGGGCCTTTCTGATGCTGACGTCGGCGGCGGTGGTCGGCAGCATCATCGTCGCCGCCATTCCCAAGGGCAACGCGCTGAGGCAGGACGTGGGCAAGACCGTGGCCCAACTGGGACTGTTCGGCCTGGTCGGCGGCGCGCTGTCGTTCATGTGGTACGTCGCCACGCTCCCGCCGAACGCCCTGGTCATCCTCAAAGACCGTCTGCCGCATTGGTTCGGCTATGTGGACTTCCGCGTGACCACCTTCATTCCGCTGGCGATCACCTCGGTGCTGATCGGCGGCTATCTGCTGTGGGTCTATCTCAAGCCCCAGGCGGTGCGGGTGCCCATGGCGGCCGCGATGGTCGTGATCCTGCTGGTCGCGGGCATCTGGCCGGAGGAGCGCACGCGGGAAAGTCTGCGCAAACCCTGGGTCGCCGGGCAATACATGTATTCCAACCAGATCATCGGCCGCGATGTGCCGGGTCTGGGCATCCAGGATGAAGTGCCCATCATCGCCAAGGAGGGGCTGCTGAAGACGGCGGCGTTCGTGCCGGCCGATCTGCGCGTCATCACGCCGCAGAACCAGATGGAGGCGGGAAGGCTGCTGGCGGTGATCTCCTGCTCGAACTGTCATTCGATCAACCGTGATGGTCCTCTGCGCCCGCTGCCGAAGTTGCTGCACGGCACGACCGACTTGGCGATGATCCAGGGCTTTCTCGCCGGGCCGCTGGCCCACGGTTCGGTGCCCTATATGCCGAAGATCGATCTGCCCGCCGATGAACAGAAGGCGCTCGCCACCTTTCTGGCGGCCGTCAACGCCGGTACGGTGGATGCCGAAGGTCACCTGATCGCGCGTGCCGCCGCCGCTACGCCGCTGCAAACCGCCCTGGCGCGGGCAGTGGCCCCGTCTACCGAAAAAGCAAAGGACTGACCCATGGACAACGCCTCTGTTTCCGCCATGCTGCACGCCTTGCAAGACCCCGCGGGTCTGCCGGCGCCGGCATGGATCTTCCAGTATCTGAACGTCCTGACCTGGTCGTTCCACATCGCCTTCGTCAATTTGTCCCTGGGCTCGGGCCTGCTGGCCATCATCGCCTTCATGCGCCGCCAGCAAGCCGCCTGGGCACGGCTGTCGGTGGCCATGACCGGCGTGGCCAAGGTGGCTGTCTCGATGGCCATCGTGCTGGGCGTGGCGCCGCTGCTGTTCACGCAGACCATCTACGACCCGTCCTGGTACACCAGCAATGTGCTTTCGGCATTCTGGGTGATCTTTTTCATCTTCAGCCTGGGCATCGGCTACACCATGTGGTTCGTGTTCTATTTCAAGAACCATGACGTTTCGCACGCCGCCGAGGCGCCCGATGCGACGGTGTGGTGGGCCACGGGGGCGCTGTCGCTGTTGATTTTCGACGGCTTCATCATGCACATGCTGTCGTATCAGGGGCTGTTTCCGCAGAAGTGGATGCAGTGGTACGCGCCGCATGGCGTGCCGGTGATGAACGGCATGGGCATTCACGCTTTTGAGCTGCCGCGCTTCGCCTTTTTCATCGTCATGTCGCTGACCATGACCGGGGTTTTCCTCCTCGGCTACGCCCGCTACTTCCGGGCGCGTGACGATTTCCCGGCCGACTATCTCGATCTGGCGCATCGCCTCGGGGTGAAGACCGCCTACTGGGGTGTGGCCCTGCAACTCATCACGGGCCTGCTGTGGGCTCTCGGGCTGCCGTCATACATGCAGGTGTTCACCCAGCCCCTGTTCTGGCTGACGCTGGTGTTGATCGTGGGCGTGGCCTTGTATGCCCGCCAGGTGCCGGTGGGCGGGTCTGCGCTGCAGGCGTATTCGGCCATGGCGTTCTATGCCCTCATGGCCTTGCTCATCTCGGTCGACCGCGAGGCGCTGCGGGTGGCCTATCTGGCGCCGTTCCACTACGACCTGAATTCCAAACCGCACTATGAATGGGGCGCGGTGTTCTGGTTCTTCGCGACTTTGATCTGCGTGGGCGGTGGGCTGGTCACGTTCTACTCGACGCTGCTGTGGAAGGCTGGCAAGGTCAAAGGCCTTTACACCGCCGACCGGACGGTCGCGCGCATCGGAGATGCCGCGGTCTGGATCAACTTCACCTGGCTGGCCGTGTTCTTCGCCATCGGCGTGTGGGCCTATGTGCGCAACGTCATCTGACGTGTAACCCGAATCTGGAACTCTCGATCATGACTTTTCTGAAATCTGTTTTTCTGGCTGCCGCGGGCGTGTTGCTTTCGGTGGGTATGGCCCAGGCTGCGCCGACGGCGGCGTTCAGCGCGAAGTTCGGTATGTGTTTTGCCTGCCACGGGGTGGACGGGCATGCCATTTTGCCGACCTATCCCAATCTGGCCGGACAGAACAAGGACTACCTCGTGCAGACGCTGAGGGAGTTTCGTGACGGCACACGTCCGAACCCCGTGATGGGGCCGATGGCCAAGCCGCTGAGCAATTCCGACATCGATCAGGTGGCGATGTACTTCGCGGGCCTGAAAGCCACGAAGTAGCTGGCACCGCCCCGGGCGGCATCGCCCGGGGCAACACCGGGCCGCAAGCTCTCGGTGGACTCATGCGCCATGGGCCGCCCGCAGGCGGCCCATGGCGCATGATTTTTTGGGAGCAGGGATCACTCAGTCCGAGTGGACCGAAGGCTGCTCGCCGGTTCGGCTCAGCCGCTTGCGACGGCGCGTCCGCCACAGGGTCCAGATCACCAGCGCGATGGCGATGCCGCCGTAGATGTAGAGGAGGAGATCGACATGGGTGGCAAACCAGCTTGCGTTCATTCGAAGCGTTTCCTGCATGGGGAAAGATCGTTCAAGGCATTCACCCTATCATGCCAACTCTGGCGGCGCCGGGCTCTTCGCATGGACCCGCTGGCGGCTGCCAGGTTCCGCGGATGATGCCGCTCCTCGACGAAATCTCCATCCACTCGCTCCATGTCTTCACGCGCGCTCAACCTCCCGACGCTGCTCACCTGGGCGCGCGTGGCGGCCATTCCCCTCATCGTCGGGGTGTATTTCCTGCCCGCCGGCTGGATGACGATGCCCGAGCGCAACCTTACGGCGACCGTTCTGTTCATCCTCAGCGCCATCACCGACTGGCTCGACGGCTATCTGGCGCGCAAGTGGAATCAGACGTCGTCGTTCGGCGCCTTTCTCGACCCCGTGGCCGACAAGCTGATGGTCACCGCGGCCCTGCTCATCCTGCTGCAACTCGGTCGCATCGATGCCCTGGTGGCGCTGATCATCATCGGGCGCGAAATCGCCATTTCGGCCCTGCGTGAGTGGATGGCGCAGATCGGCCAGTCTCGCCGTGTGGCGGTGAGCTACATCGGCAAGGTGAAGACGGCGGTGCAGATGGTGGCCATCCCCTTCCTCTTGTTCGACGGCGTGCTGTTCGGTGTCGTGGACACGGTGTGGATCGGTCAATGGCTCATCTGGGTGGCAGCTGTGCTCACGCTCTGGTCCATGCTCTATTACTTCCGCATCGCCCTGGCTGGGATGAAGCTGGTATGAAACGGCCCCCTCGCTCGCTGCGCGCGCTCCCCCTGAGGGGGCGTCAGTTCCTTCGGAACGGCCGTGCGGAACTGACGTGAGCGCTACAGCGGCGGGGTCGGCGCCCGTGCTCAAGCGGGTGATGCCCTGGGTCTTCGTCCTGATCTGGAGCACGGGCTTCATCGTGGCCCGCTTTGGCATGCCGTACGCGCCTCCCCTGAAATTCCTCAGCCTGCGCTACGCCTTCTCGCTCGCGGTTCTGTTGCCTCTGGCGGCCTGGTTGCGCACGGAGTGGCCCAGCGGACGCAGGCAATGGCTGCATCTTGCGGTGGTCGGGGCGCTGATGCAGGCGGGCTATCTCGGCGGTGTCTGGGCGGCGGTGAAGCACGGCATTCCCGCGGGCACGGTGGCCTTGATCGTGGGGCTTCAGCCGCTGTTGACCGCGGTGCTGGTTTCCGCCGGCGGCCAGCGCATCCACCCGCGTCAATGGCTGGGCCTGTTGCTGGGCTTTGGCGGACTGGCGCTGGTGGTGTTGCACAAGCTCGACGGCGGCGAACTGAGCGCCCACAACCTGATGCTGTCGCTGCTGGCGCTGGGCAGCATCACGGCGGGGACGCTCTGGCAGAAGCGCTATGTCCGCCCGGTTGCGGTGTGGAGCGCGTTGACCGTGCAGCTCGCCGTGGCCCTGCTGCTCAGCCTGCCGTTCGCGCTGATGGAGTCGGAATCCGTGGTGTGGAACGGACCGCTCATCGGCGCCCTGGCCTGGTCGGTGCTGGCGCTTACGGTGGGGGCGGGGGCCTTGCTCTACCTGCTGATTCAGCGCGGCGCCGCGGTGCAGGTGACCAGCCTGATCTATTGGGTTCCTCCGGTGACCGCGTTGATGGGATGGGCCTTGTTTCACGAGACGCTCGGTCCGACGACCTGGGTGGGCATGGCGCTGGTGGCCGCCGGGGTGATCGCCGTGACGCGCGGGGCACCACCGGCCCGGAGCTGACCCGACGAGAGGAGATGCCATGAAGGAAGCCGTTGATTCACCCCTGTTGCGCATCGCCGTCATGGCAGGCGACGGCATCGGGCAGGAGGTCGTTCCCGAGGGGTTGCGGGTGCTCGACGCGGTTTCTCGACGCCTGGGCATCAAGCTCCAGTTCGATCACTTCGACTTCGCCTCGTGCGCGTATTACGAGCGTCACGGCCAGATGCTGCCCAGCGACTGGAAGGAGCAGATCGGCGGCCACGACGCGTTGTTCTTCGGCGCTGTCGGCTGGCCGCAAACCGTGCCCGATCACGTCTCGCTGTGGGGCTCCCTGCTGCAATTCAGACGCGCGTTCGATCAATACGTCAACCTGCGTCCTGCCAAGCTGATGCCGGGTGTTCGTGCGCCCTTGATCAAGCGCGACGGCAGCACTTACGCCGCTGGCGAAATCGACATGCTGATCGTGCGGGAGAACACCGAAGGCGAATACTCCAGTATCGGCGGGCGCATGTTTGCCGGCACCGAGCGCGAGATCGTCATGCAGGAGACGGTGATGAGCCGTGTCGGAGTCGATCGCGTGCTGCGATACGCCTTCGAGCTGGCGCGCCGCCGGCCGCGCAGACATCTCACCTCCGCGACCAAGTCCAACGGCATCGCCATCACCATGCCCTATTGGGACGAACGCGTCGAGGCCATCGCTGCCGAGTTCCCGGACGTGACACGCGACCAGTTTCACATCGACATCCTGACGGCGCATTTCGTGCAGCGCCCGCAGGCCTTTGACGTGGTGGTGGCGAGCAATCTCTTTGGCGACATCCTCTCCGACCTCGGCCCCGCCTGTTGCGGCACCATCGGCCTCGCGCCCTCGGCCAACCTCAACCCCGAGCGCCGCTTCCCGTCGCTGTTCGAGCCGGTGCACGGCTCGGCGCCCGACATTGCGGGACGGGGCATTGCCAATCCCATCGCGCAGATCTGGAGCGCGGCGATGATGCTCGACTTCCTGGGCCGACGCGATGCGCACGATGCCATCCTGCGGGCGATCGAGACGGTGCTCGACCCCGCCTCCGGCGCACCCCGTACCCCCGACCTCGGCGGGCAGGCGACGACGGCCGATGTCGGGCGGGCGGTGGCAGAGTGTGTCTGAGCGATTCGGAGGCTGGTTCCGCCCGGAGACGTGGCTAGAATGCACGCTCTTGCGCGTGGACAACGCCATCGCTGTCTCGCCGCATTGACAGGGGCAAATGGCCCCGGCTCTAATCGACCGATCATCGCGCGCCCTGTGCAGGGCGCGATTTTTTGGCGCAGGGCGCGGCTTTGCGCCGTTATCCAGACTGAAGAGGGACACAAGTGAACAAGGCTGAACTGATTGAACACATGGCCAAAAACGCCGATCTCAACAAGGCCCAGGCTGGCCGTGCGCTCGACGCACTGGTCGATGCCGTGCGACGCACCCTGAAAAAGGGCGACAGCGTGTCCCTGATCGGGTTCGGCACTTTTGCAGTCACCAAGCGTGCGGCCCGCACCGGCCGCAATCCGCGCACCGGCGCTGCCATCAAGATCAAGGCCGCCAAGATCCCTAAATTCCGTCCGGGCAAGGGCCTGAAAGACGCCATTAAGTAACAGCTTTCTGCGGCAGACCCATGCGAGCGCCATCGTTTGGCTTGCCTGGGTCGGGCCGCAATGGCAATGACCGGGTGCTTAGCTCAGTTGGTAGAGCGGCGCCCTTACAAGGCGTAGGTCGGGGGTTCGAACCCCTCAGCACCCACCATCGGTTGTTGCACAGGTTGATCATCTCTCACCTGTTTTTGATCCCTCTGTGATTCTCCCGGCCGAGTTGTTCCGCAGTCGCCGCAGGCCGCAATGAACGACTACAGATCCTGTGAGTCGGTCTCACAGGGCACCCCTCTCCAAGCCTCGCCACCATGCTCGAATCCATACGCAAACACAGCAAGCTGATGCAAATCGTGCTGTTCGTGTTGATCTTTCCGTCCTTCGTGCTGTTTGGAATCCAGGGGTACTCCAGCTTCGAGGGAAATTCGGATGTGGCGGCCAAGGTCGGTGGTCAGACCATCACCATGCAGCAGCTCGACGCCGCCAATCGCGACGAGATTGCGCGCCTGCAAAGCATGCTTGGCAGTGCCGTGGACATCAAGCAACTCGACACCCCCGAGCAGAAGCTGCGCACGCTGAACGGCCTGATCCGTCAGGCCCTGTTGCAGCTCGAAGCGCGCCACGAGCACCTTGCGGTGACCGATGCGCAGGTCCAGCAGGCGATTCTGCAGATTCCGCAGATAGCGGCGCTGCGCAAGCCCGACGGCAGCTTCGATGTGCAGGCCTACCGGAGTCTGATCGCGGCGCAAGGCATGAATACCGCACAGTTCGAGGCGCAAGTGCGCGAACAGCTCATCCTGCAGCAGGTGCTCGGCGGACTGACCGGATCCGTGATCGACAGCCAGGCCTTGGCCACGGCCGCTGCCAAGGCCGCCGCGCAACAACGCGAAGTGCGGCTGGCGCTGTTCAAGCCCGCTGATTACACCGCCCAGGTTCAGGTCACGCCGGAACAGGTCGAGAGCTATTACAAAGACAACACGGCCCGGTTCCAGAAGCCCGCGCAAGTGGATATTCAATACGTGGTCTTGAGCGCAGACGCGCTGGCAGGCCAGACTCACGTGACGCCCGAGCAGATCAAGGCCTACTACGACGCCAATCCGAACAAGTTTTCAACGCCCGCCGAGCGTCGTGCCAGCCATATCCTGATCACCGTCCCCAGCGATGCAACCCCGGCCCAACAGGAGGCCGCCAAGGCCAAGGCCGAAGCCATCGCCAGGCAGGTCAAGGCGAATCCGTCCGAGTTTGCGGCGCTGGCCCGCAAGGATTCGCAAGACCCAGGCTCGGCGGAGAAGGGCGGCGACCTCGGCTATTTCGCCGCGGATGCGATGGTCAAGCCCTTTGCCGACGCGGTCTTTGGCATGCAGAAGATCGGCGACATCGCGGGCCCGATCAAGACCCAGTTCGGCTATCACATCATCGAGCTGACGGGCATCAAGCCCGGCAGTCAACAGTCCTTCGACGCCGCCAAACCCGGCATCGAAAAGCAGTTGCAGCAGGAAGCCGCGCAAAAGCAACTCTCGGCCGATGTCGAGACCTTCACCAACGCCGTCTATGAGCATCCCGACAGCTTCAAGACCGTTGAAGACAAGCTCAAGCTGAAAGTGCAGACGGCCAACAACGTGACCCGCACCCCGCTGGCCGCGGCCCCCGGAGGCACCGATCCCCTGTCCAGCAAGGTTTTCCTCGACGCCCTGTTTGCGGAGAACAGTCTGCGCAACAAACACAATCTGCAGGCCGTTCAGATCGCGCCCAATGTCTGGGCCTCAGGACGCGTGCTTTCCTACAGCCCGGCCCAAACCCTTGCCTTCGCGCAGGTGCAGAACCAGGCCAGGCAGATGCTCGTGGAACAGCGCGCCGCAGAGCTTGCACGCAGTGCCGGTGAGCAGGCGCTCAAGTCGCCCGCAACCCTGACATTCGGTGCGCCGATCACGCTGAGCCAAGCCCAACCTTCGCCCGATGTGCCCGCAGCCGTCGTCGCCAAGGCCTTTGGTCTGGGCGTCGGCACACTGCCGACCTTGGCCGGCGTGGACCTTGGGGCGAGCGGCTACGCCGTTTTGCAACTCGATAAGGTGACCGAGGGCCAAGCTCCACCCGAACTGGTCAACGCGGCAGCAGGTGCCGAGCAGCAGCTTCTGACCCAGGGCATCATGAACGCCTACATCGAAGCCCTCAAGAAGCGCTTTGGCGTGGAGATTCTCTACAAGCCCAAGACCGACGCCACTGCGGCGGGTTGAATGCAGCGCGGTCAAACAACTTCAAACGCGCAAGACACTTCGTATAGAATGTTCGTTTTTCTGCGGTGGCTGTAGCTCAGTTGGTAGAGTCCAGGATTGTGATTCCTGTCGTCGTGGGTTCGAGTCCCATCAGCCACCCCAAGGGATCAACAAAAAGCCCGGCCATCGTGCCGGGCTTTTTGCTTTTCATCGGTCACCGTGGAACGGACAGTCGCCAAATTGATGCAGCATGACTCATGCGCAGGCGACGAGTTCACGGTGCAACAGTTCCGATGCGTTGTGGTGTGGGTTTGGTCTGGCCCAATGTAAGTTCAACGAGGTGGCCTGTGTCGAGGTTCCCCAATGTGAACTCCCAATTGACACCTTGGCATTTGCGTCTCTAGCATTGAAAGTTAAACGATTAACTCAATGCAATCTCATGCCTGCAACTCTCGATGATGTCGCCAAAGCCGCTGGTGTTTCCACGGCTACGGTGTCCTACGTCATCAACGGCTCAAAGCCCATTTCTGCCGGCACCCGAGCCAAGGTTGAGGCGGCAATCGCAGAATTGAACTATCGTCCCAGCCCTTCGGCTCGCACGCTGCGCACGGGGCAGCATCAGATGCTTGGCTTGCTGCTGCCAGATTTGGCGAATCCGTTCTTTCCTGCACTTGCACAGGCTGTTGCGGAGACTGCGCGTGAACTGGGTTATGGCCTCATGCTCAGCGAGTCTGGTTCAGACAGTGCCAGCGAAGATCAAGCGCTTTCGGCAATCCAGCAACGCGTGGATGGCATTGTCTGGGTGCCGGAAACTCGTGAACCGGAAACCAAGCCCTATCGCCCCACAGTGATTATTGACCGAGCAGGTCCTGATCTTATGGAGTTCGATAGCGTGAGTTCGGATCATCGTTTGGGCGGGCGGTTGTTGGCCCGGAAAATTCGCGAACTCGGGCACCGCCGCATTGGTCTGTTGGCAGGGCCCTCCGATTCCGTCAGCGGTCGGCTTCGCCGCGAAGCGCTCTGTGCTGAGTTGGGAGGTATCGAGCCGGAATGGGTGGTCGAAGTGCCTTATGCGTCCGACCTGCCCAAGGATGCGGTCGCACAACTACGACATACCGACGTTACGTTGATCATTGCCGCCAACGACGCTGTGGCCATTGGCGCAATGCGCGTACTCAAGGCGCATGGGCGCCGCGTTCCAGAGGACATCTCTTTGATCGGGTTTGATGACATTCCATGGGCTTGTCTAGTGGATCCGCCATTGAGCACGATCAGTCAGCCAGTGCGCTCAATTGGCCGGAGTGCTGTTGAATTGCTTCACCGGCGCCTTGACGGCCGTGCGGTCGAGCCGACGCATCTCTTGTTACCGGTGAATTACGTTGCGAGGGGCTCTACGAGGGCGCTGGTGAGGGAGAACGATCTCAAATGAGGGTCATCGGCAGCATCAATATGGACGTGGTTGTCGAGGTTGAGCGCGCGCCAGGAACCGGAGAAACCGTCCTGGGATCCGACTATCGCCTGCATCCTGGTGGAAAGGGAGCGAATCAGGCGGTGGCTGCTGCACGGCTTGGTGCGCCGGTAGACATGATTGGCTGCTTGGGCCAGGATGCCTACGGCAAGGCGCTCCATGAGGCGTTACAGCGCGAAGCACTTGGGCTCGATCATTTGCATCATGTTGATACGCCCTCCGGTGCAGCATTCATCACGGTCGAGCGGAATGGGCAGAACCGTATCGTCGTCGCCCCCGGAGCGAATGCGCAACTGACGGCCGAACGTCTCCCAAGCGATCTCGAACGCACCGACTGGCTACTGCTGCAACTCGAGGTGCCGCTGGAGACAGTCGCGACCGCCGCCCGACGCGTGCGCAGTGGTGGCGGTCGGGTTGTCCTCAACGCAGCGCCGGCAAGAACGCTTCCTGACACCCTTGTCGAGGCGGTCGATTATCTGGTGATCAATGAGACGGAAGCCGGTGTGGTGCTTGCGGTCGATCCGCCGACGCATGCAGAAGATGCATTGCAGCTGGCCAACCGTCTCCGAACAAAGCATTCGACGGTCGTCATCACGTTGGGTGCCAAAGGGTCAGTTTGGTCAGGCCCGGCTGGGCAAGGTGCGGTCGATGCGTTACCGGTCGATGTTGTCGACACAACAGCCTGCGGCGATGCCTACGTTGGGGCCTTGGTTTGGGCGCTAAGTACCGGACAACCTATGTGGCGCGCAGTCGAGTTGGCCAGTGCAAATGGAGCGCTGACCGCGACCCGTGCGGGAGCACAGCCCGCGCTGCCAACAATACAGGAGCTGCGGTGTTTCGCTTCATTCTGAACGCCGTAGTCAACAACCAGGGCCGCTGGCCCTCATTAGGAGACGTAAACATGAAGACACTGAAGATGAAATTGCTGCGCGGTCTGGCGATGACGGCAGTAGGGATGATGGCGGCAGTGCCGTTGGCGGCCTCTGCAGCACAGCCGTACACCTTCGCGTTACTGCTTTCGACTTTGAACAATCCATATTTCGTAGCGATGAAAGACAGTGCTCAAGCCGAGGCCAATCGTCTTGGTATCAAGCTACTCGTGCTTGATGGCAACAACAGCTCGACGACGCAGACCAATCAGGTCCGGACAGCGATCGCACGCAAAGTCGACATGCTGCTGATCAACCCGACCGACGCGACGGCCATGAGTCCATCCGTAGAAGAGGCCAACCGTGCAGGTGTGCCGGTGATCTTTCTCGACCGCCGCACGGACAAGGGTAAGGCGCTGGATTTTTTCGCTTCGGATAACGTTGATGCCGGTACCACCGCTTGCGATTTCATTGCCAAGAAACTCGGTGGCAAAGGTGATATGGCGATTCTGCTTGGCGTACCAGGTGCATCTGCAACCAATGAACGGACCCAAGGCTGCGAGGCAGCGCTCAAAGCCTATCCCGGCATAAAGGTTGTGGCCAAGCAAACCGCCAATTTCAATCGCCAGCAAGGTCTGGACGTGATGCGCAACATTCTCATAGCACATCCCACCGGCCTGCTGGCCGTGTTTGCAGAAAACGACGAGATGGCCTTGGGTGCGGTGCAGGCCCTGCATGCTGCAAATCGGGCCACCGGTATCACCATTGCCAGTATCGACGGGACGCCCGACGGTATCGCTGCGGTGAAAAAGGGCGATATTGCGCTGGACGTGGCTCAGCAGCCAGCTCTGATGAGCAAGCTCGGTGTGATGGCGGGCTATGAGTATCTGCACAGTGGTGTTCCCTTCGTGGCCGTGCCCCTGCAGTTGCATGTCGCCGGCAAGTAAGCGATGGATGCGCGACAAAGGCCCCAGATTTCGCAGGAGTCCTCAGCCGAAAGGGCCGTTCTTCTGAGCTTGCGGGGTATTGCCAAACGCTTCGGCGCCGTTGAGGCACTCAGAAGCGTCGATCTCGACGTTCACGCTGGCGAAGTCGTCGCCTTGCTGGGGGACAACGGTGCTGGCAAATCGACGCTGATCAAGGTCATCTCTGGAGCGCATGCGCCCAGCGGTGGCAGCATGATTTTTGCCAATCAGACGCTGCGTCAGTTCGATCCGCGTCATGCAAGAGACATCGGCATCGAGACGATCTATCAGGATCTTGCCCTGGCAGAGAATCTCGACGTCGGCGCCAACATATTCCTCGGTCGTGAGCTTCGTCGCCGCCGCTTAGGTTTTCCCGTACTGGACCGTGCCCGTATGCGCGTCGACGCCGTGCGGGCACTGGATCAGCTCGATATCCATATTCCCGATTTGAATCGGCCGGTCGGTGAACTCTCTGGCGGGCAGCGGCAGGCTGTCGCGGTAGCGCGTGCGGTGTATTGGCAAGCGAAGCTTGTGATCATGGACGAACCGACTGCTGCAGTAGGCGTCGGAGAGCACGAGGCAATTCTCCAGTTGATCACGCGATTGGCGAAAAGAGGGGTGGCCGTGATTCTCATCACGCACACCATGGCTGATGTATGGCGCGTTGCGGACCGTATTGCAGTGCTCACACGCGGTACCAAAGCATTGGA
This sequence comes from Thiomonas sp., assembly GCA_021286835.1. Taxonomy (GTDB): domain Bacteria; phylum Pseudomonadota; class Gammaproteobacteria; order Burkholderiales; family Burkholderiaceae_C; genus Thiomonas. The sequence goes on along the minus strand of JAJTBQ010000003.1, from coordinate 9,175 downwards.
AGGCGCGCCTACCGAGTTGGGCGAGGATGCCGTGGTGCGTTCAATGTTGTTCGGGAGACAAAAAGCGTGACGACAAAGCAATCAAGGCAGATAACCGCCGGTGGTAGCAACGGGTTGCAGCGCTTCAGGCACTTTGCGTCCAACAACGGCGTTCTGATCGCGTTTATCGTATTAGTGATAGGTCTGTCTCTGGCGACTCCGTATTTCCTGACCACGGCAAATCTTTTGAGCATTCTCGTGCAGAGTGCGCCGTTTGTGATCATGGCTATTGGCGAACTCGTCGTCGTGCTCGTCGCTGGCATTGATCTGTCGGTAGGCGCCATGGCAGGACTATCCGGCGCGGTTGCCGCAGCGCTGATGGCGAGCCTGGGGCTGCCCTGGCTATTGGCACTTCTGTGTGCCTTGCTGGCAAGCTGTTGTGTTGGTGCACTGCAAGGCGTCATCATCAACTATCTTCGGGTCACCGATTTCATCGCCACGCTGGCCGGGCTATCGATCGTGAGCAGTCTGACGCTGATCATTACTCAGGGTAATCCGATCAGCATTACCGCCGACTGGTTCAATGCCATTGGACAGGCGCGGTGGTTGAATGTGCCGGTGCAGGTATGGATCGCGCTTGGTGTCGTGTGTGGGGCTTGGATCTGGCTCGCCAAAACGGCGTCAGGGCAACATATCTACGCCGTTGGCGGTAACCGCGTTGCAGCTTATCGATCCGGCATTGCCGTGCGCAGGCTGCGCACGACCGCCTATGCCATCAGTGGCCTGTGCAGCGGCGTAGCCGGCATCATTTTCGCCGCGCAGTTGAGCAGTGCCGACCCCAATGCCGGGCGTGGCGATGAATTAACGGCGATTGCTGCCGTGGTCATCGGCGGGGTCAGCTTGTTTGGCGGCCGAGGAAAAGTCTCAAGTGCAGTAATCGGCGCATTACTGATTGCGACCATTCTCGACGCTCTGGTGCTGTTAAACGTACCGCCTTACTACACCCAGTTGGTCCAAGGCTTCGTCATTCTTCTTGCCGTGATGCTGGACTATCTCAAGCGCCGCGATCACTCGGTCTGAGGACGTCAGATCCGCGAGTCCTGTTCGACCATAGGTTTTATCTGGAATCGATTCGATGCTCAAACACCTTTCTCACCTGCATACCCCCGATCTGCTCCATGTACTGGCATCGATGGGGCATGGCGACGAGATTGTTCTTGTCGATGCAAATTACCCCTCTGCCTCCTGCGCAAAACGTCTGGTTCGTCTGGATGGTGTCGACCTTCCCCGCGTGTTGGACGCCTGTCTAAAACTTATGCCTCTTGACGATTTCGTGGAGCAACCAGCACTGCGTATGGAGGTCGTTGGCGACCCTGTCGTGATCCCCGAGATTCAACAGGAATGTCAGGAGATCATCGACCGTCACGAAGGTTTGGGTCGATTCCAACTGGCAGCCATTGATCGTCATGCCTTCTACGCGCGGTCACGTGAAGCCTTTGCGATCGTTGCGACCGGAGAGCTACGCCCTTACGGCTGCATCATTCTCAAGAAGGGTGTGGTTCTGCAGGGCTGAACGACGTCAATTCTCTCAGTCAAGGTGTCAAAGCGGGATGGCCATTGCAAATCTAGCCGTCACACGGACTACTGCGCTCAGGCTTGTTTCGGCTTTGCGGTCTTGCTTTGAAGAGCCAGAACCTGTGAGGCTTGCTGAAGCACGAGTTCGGCAAAGGCTTGAGCGGCGGGGCTGAGGCGTTTGCCTTCGCGCTGGACGAGGTACCACTGCCTCTTGAGCGGGAAGCCTTCGACATCGAGGACGCACAACTGGCCGGAGGCTAGTTCGGCCTGCACGGTGTGCAGCGACACCAGGCCCACTCCCAGACCGACCTCGACGGCCTGCTTGATGGCCTCGTTCTTGTTCATCTCCATGGCCGGCCTGAAGGGCAGATGCTGGTCGAGAACGAAATTCTCCAGGGCCCTGCGGGTGCCGGACGCGGGTTCGCGCACGACCAAGGGCTCTTCGATCAATCGCGAAAGCGGAATGCGCTGTTTCCGGGCCAGGGGGTGATTGGCGGCGGCGATGATGACCAGCGGGTTCTCCATGAAAGGCTTCGCGCTCAGGTGATAGCCCTCTGGCGGCGCTCCCATCAGGGCGAGATCGCTGATGTTCTCGGTCAGGTGCTTGAGCAGGGTTTCGCGGTTGATGACGTTGAGGTTGACCCGCACTTCCGGGTTCTGGCTGCGAAACACCGCCATCAGCCTGGCGGCAAGCACGCTGGCCGTACTCACGGCCGACACGGTCAGAACGCCGCCTTTGAGCCCCTTGAGGCTGGCCAGCGACTGTTCCAGATTCGCCAACTCGCGGAAGACGAAGTGGGCGCTGCGCAAAGTCTCGTTGCCCGCCTCGGTGAGCCGGATCTTCTTGCCCGAATGCTCGAACAACGGCATGTCCAGCAAATGTTCCAGTTGTTTGATTTGCATGGACACGGCGGGCTGCGTGAGGTGGAGTGCTTCGCTTGCGCGCGAAAAACTGCCGCAGCGCGCGACGGCCTGGAGGATTTCGAGCTGCCTCAATGTGATTTTGATCATCACAAAATAATATGAAAAATCTAAAAAAGTCTTAGTTTATCTTATTGAAAATCGATCCTATAGTGCCACCCAGTTTGAATCGCATCGGGCCGCGTTGGCCCTACTGAACTCGGAGGAACGCCATGGCTCACGATCAATCCAGCCGCTACGCCAATCTGGATCTCAAGGAAGAAGACCTCATCAAGGGTGGCAAGCACATTCTTGTGGCCTACAAGATGAAGCCCAAGGCGGGCTACGACTACCTGGCCACGGCGGCGCACTTCGCGGCCGAATCGTCCACCGGCACCAACGTCGAGGTGAGCACCACCGACGACTTCACCAAGGGGGTCGACGCGCTCGTCTATTACATCGACGAAGCTACCGAGGACATGCGCATTGCCTATCCGATCGAGCTGTTCGACCGCAACGTCACCGACGGCCGCTTCATGATCGTCTCCTTCCTCACCCTGGTGATCGGCAACAACCAGGGCATGGGCGACGTGGAATACGGCAAGATGATCGACTTCTACGTGCCCGAGCGCGCGATCCAGATGTTCGACGGCCCGGCCACCGACATCTCCAACCTGTGGCGCATCCTCGGCCGTCCCATCAAGGACGGCGGCTACATCGCCGGCACCATCATCAAGCCCAAGCTGGGCTTGCGTCCCGAGCCCTTCGCCCAGGCGGCCTATCAGTTCTGGCTGGGGGGCGACTTCATCAAGAACGACGAACCCCAGGGCAACCAGGTATTCGCCCCGGTGAAGCAGGTGATTCCGCTGGTCTACGACGCCATGAAGCGCGCGCAGGACGAAACCGGCGAGGCCAAGCTGTTCTCCATGAACATCACCGCGGACGACTATCACGAAATGTGCGCCCGCGCCGACTTCGCGCTGGAAGTCTTCGGCCCCGATGCCGACAAGCTGGCCTTCCTGGTCGACGGCTACGTGGGCGGCCCGGGCATGGTCACCACCGCCCGCCGTCAGTATCCGAACCAGTACCTGCATTACCACCGTGCCGGTCACGGCGCGATCACCTCGCCCAGCTCCAAGCGCGGCTACACCGCCTTCGTGCTGGCCAAGATGAGCCGTCTGCAGGGCGCCTCGGGCATCCACGTCGGCACCATGGGCTACGGCAAGATGGAAGGCGAGGGCGACGACCGCAACATCGCCTACATGATCGAGCGCGACGAGTGCCAGGGCCCGGTCTACTTCCAGAAGTGGTACGGCATGAAGCCCACCACGCCCATCATCTCGGGCGGCATGAACGCGCTGCGTCTGCCTGGCTTCTTCGAGAACCTGGGCCACGGCAACGTGATCAACACCGCGGGCGGCGGGTCCTACGGCCACATCGACTCCCCGGCGGCCGGCGCCAAGTCGCTGCGCCAGGCCTATGAATGCTGGAAGGCGGGTGCCGACCCGATCGAGTACGCCAAGGAGCACAAGGAATTCGCGCGCGCGTTCGAATCCTTCCCGGGCGATGCCGACAAGCTCTTCCCCGGCTGGCGCGAGAAGCTGGGCGTCCACAAGTAATCCCGCGGCATGATCCGCGCCCCCGGCAAGCCGGGGGCTTCTTTTTTGATGGGGTGTGCAGCCCCGATCGACATGAAGGCAGAAGTCATGACCCGCCAGGCCGACCCGTACCGGATCAAGAACGAGCCCTACTACCAGGCGCAGGGCCGCGAAGTCGCGCTGTTCGAGGCGGCCTACCGCAACCGCCTGCCGGTGATGGTCAAGGGGCCGACGGGGTGCGGCAAGTCGCGCTTCGTCGAATACATGGCCTGGAAGCTCGACAAGCCGCTGATCACCGTGGCCTGCAACGAAGACATGACCGCCAGCGACCTCGTCGGGCGCTACCTGCTGGAAGGCGGCGGCACCCGCTGGCTCGACGGCCCGCTCACCACGGCCGCGCGCATCGGGGCCATCTGCTATCTGGACGAGATCGTCGAGGCCCGGCAAGACACCACCGTGGTCATCCATCCGCTGAGCGACCATCGCCGCGTGCTGCCGCTGGACAAGAAGGGCGAGCTGATCGAGGCGCACCCCGATTTTCAACTGGTGATCTCCTACAACCCAGGCTACCAGTCGCTGATGAAGGACTTGAAGCAGTCCACCAAGCAGCGCTTCACCGCCTTCGACTTCGATTACCCCGAGGCGGCCCTCGAAGCCACCATTCTTTCCCGGGAGGCCGGGCTCGCCCCCGAGATCGCGGCCAAGCTGGTGCAACTCGGCCAGACGGCGCGCAATCTCAAGGGGCATGGCCTCGACGAAGGCATTTCCACAAGGCTGATGGTGTACGCCGCCAAGCTGATCCAGGACGGCGTCGATCCGGCCGACGCCTGTCGCATGGCCCTGGTGCGCCCCATCACCGACGACGCCGACATTCGCGGCACCCTCGATCACGCCATCGACGCGATCTTCGCCTGAGACGGCAGTGAGCAGCCCGACGTCGGCCCTGGACGACACGACGCACGCCTACTTGGCGCGGCTCGACACCCGGTTTCCCCAGGTGGCCGAGGTGTTCGACGCCTGCATGGCCGACGCGCTCGCCGCGCTGACGCCGGAAGGCGTCGAGGCCTATCTCGAGGCGGCACGTGCGCTGGGCAAGCTGGGGCGGGGCGCCGAGCCGCTGCTGGCCTTCCTGGAAGCCTGGCCCTCCACCGCCCGCTGCGTGGGCGAAGGCATGCTCGCACCCGTCATGGACCTGGTGCGGCGCATGCAGAGATCGCCCAACGGCAAGGCCATCGCCCCGTTTCTGCAAATGCTGGCCCCCGTTGCGCGCCGCCTGCAGTCGGCGGAACAACTCCAGCACTACCTCGACATCGTTGCGGCGCTGATGGAGCGCACCACCGGCTCCATCCACGGCTTTCACAGCACCTATCCCAGCCCGGGCCTGCCCGACTTTCTCGCCCAGGCACCAAGCCTGCTCTCGCAACTCGACGTCGGCGGACTGCGTCGATGGGTCGACTACGGCATGCGCAACTATGCGACCCACCCCGAGCGGCAGAGGGACTACTTCAGCCTGCAGTCGGCCGACGCCCGCGCGGTGCTCCAGCGCGAGCGGCACGGCACCCTGCTGGTGGACGTGGAACGCCAGCTCGACCTCGATCTGCGGGGCCTGTGGCGCGACGGCGATCTGCTGATTCCTTACTCCACGGCGTTCGACGAGCTGCGCAAACCCGTTCCGTACTACGACCCGCTCGGCATTCGCCTGCCCGACGTGCAGGACGACGCGCGCGGCGTGTCCGGTCTCGACCGCTACCGCGCCACGCTCGCCCACATGGTGGGCCATCGCCGCTTGTCGACGCCGCAGATCGCCGACAACTGGAGCCCCTTCCAGCGCATGGCGGTCGAGTTCTTCGAGGACTGCCGGGTTGAAACCCTGCTCATCCGCGAATTCCCCGGCTTGCGGCGGTTGTTTCTCGCGCTGCACCCCAAGCCCGCGGAAGGCGCGTGCGACCCCGAAACCTGCTCCTGCCTGCGCCACCGCCTCGCCATGCTGTCGCGGGCGCTCCTCGACCCGCAGCACGGCTACCGCGACGCGGACCTGAATGATTTCGTCGCCCGCTTCCACGAGGCCATGGCGCGGGGCGCCTCCTCGACGGAGGACATGGCGACCCTGGCGCTGGCCTACGTGGCCAAAACACGGCGTCCCAGCGACCAGTTCGCCAAGGTGTATTTCGACGACACGGTGATCGACTACCGCGACGACAACCGCCACCTGTGGCGCTTCATCGAAGACGGCGACGAGGAGGAGAGCTTCGACCAGGAACGACGCACCGACGCGCAGGCCGAGCCCCAGCGCCTGCCGCCGCGCCACTATCCCGAGTGGGACCACCACAGCCACACCTACCGGCCGGACTGGGTGAGCGTGTACGAGGCCCTGCACCCGTCGGGCGAAGCGGCCGTGGTCGACCGTCTGCTGCAAAAGCACGCTCCGCTCGCCAAGCGCCTGAAGCGGCTGCTGGACCTGCTCAAGCCGCAGGACAAGGTGCGCATCCGCTATCAGGAGGAGGGCAGCGAACTCGACCTCGACGTGGCCATCCGCTCGCTGATCGACTTCAAGGCCGGTTCCGCGCCCGATCCGCGCATCAATATGAGCCACCGCACCGACGGGCGCGACATCGCCGTGACCCTGTTGCTCGACCTGTCGGCGTCGCTCAACGACAAGGCGGCGGGCGGCGAGCAGACCATCCTCGAACTCTCGCAGGAGGCCGTGTCGCTGCTGGCCTGGGCCATCGACCAGCTCGGCGACCCGTTGGCCATCGCCGGCTTTCAGTCCAACACCCGGCATGAGGTGCGCTATCTGCACGTCAAGGGCTTTGGCGAGCCCTGGGGCGATGCGGTGAAGGCGCGGCTGGCCGCGATGCAGGCCGGCTATTCCACCCGCATGGGCGCGGCCATGCGCCATGCCGCGCACTATCTGGGCGCGCGGCGGAGCGACAAGAAGCTGCTGCTGATCCTCACCGACGGCGAGCCAGCCGACGTGGACGTGCAGGACGAGCGCCACCTCATCGAAGACGCCCGCCAGGCGGTGAAGGAACTCGACCGCGACGGCATCTTCACCTACTGCATCAGCCTGGACCCGCGCGCCGACGCCTATGTCTCCGACATCTTCGGCCGCCGCTACACGGTCATCGACAACATCCAGCGCCTGCCCGAGCGACTGCCCGAGGTGTTCATGGCGCTGACGAAGTAGAACCCTGGCCTGCCTCGGCCTCAGCTCAGCAGGCGCGCGGCCTGCAGGGCCATCACGCCTTCCTCGTCGGTCGGCAGGGCGTAGGCCGGAACGCGGCTGTCGCCGTGGGTGATGCAGGCCTGGCTCGCGGCGTTGGCCAGAGGGTCGATCGACACGCCCAGCCAGGCCAGCGCGTCGCACACCGCCTGCCGCACCTTGGTGCTGTGGGTGCCGATGCCGCCTGTGAACACCAGGGCATCCAGACCGCCCAGGTCGGCGGCGAGCGCGCCGGTGTGATGCACCACGCTGGCCACGAACAGGGCGATGGCCTCGTCAGCCTGCGCTGTCGGGCTTGCCTCCAGGGTGCGCAGATCGCCGCTCAGCCCGGAAACGCCCTTGAGGCCGCTGTCGTGATAAAGCATGGCGGTGACCTGCCGCGCATCGAGGCCTTCTTCGGTGATCCAGTGCAGCACCAGGCCCGGGTCGATGGCGCCGCTGCGGGTGGACATCATCAGACCATCCAGCGCGGTGAAGCCCATGGTGGTGGACACGCTGCGCAGGCCGCGCAGCCCGCACAGGCTGGCGCCGCCGCCGAGATGCGCGACGATCACGGCGCCTTGCGCCCGCGCGCCGAGCAGGGGCGGAAGCTTGTGGGTGATGGCGTCGTAAGACAGGCCATGGAAGCCGTAGCGCTTGTAGCCGCGGTCATGCCAGTCGCGCGGGATCGCGTAGCGGCGGGACCGTTCGGGCTGCGTGGCGTGGAAGGCCGTGTCGAAGCAGGCGATCTGCGGCACGGCGGGAAACCGGCCGGTGGCCGCATCAACGCCGGCGAGCCCTGGCCCCTGATGCAGGGGCGCAAGGCTGCGCAGGGCGTCGAGTGCAGCGCGCACCGACGGGGTGAGGACTTGCGCCGAGGTGAAGGCCGAGCCGCCATGCACGATCCGGTGCGCCACCGCGGCAACCGGGCCAAAGCCGCCGGGAAGGATGAGCGTATCGAGCAGCGAGTCGATCTCGGCGGCAAGATCGCCCCGCGGGTCGGACGAGGCGCTGCGGTGAAGGTCGCCGCGCGCATCGGTCCAGCGCAGCGTGGCCTGGCCGTCGTGACTGTCGATCTCGCCCCGCAGGAGGGCGGGGGGCAGGACCGGCCCGCGGCAGTCCTGCAGATCGAACAGCGCGAACTTCAGGCTGGCCGAACCGGCATTGAGGCAGAGCAGGGTGGGCGTAGCAGACATGGCAGATGGGTTCACACCGTCTCAGGGCTTGGCTTCGGTGCGCGGCGGCTCTGCCGTGGCGGCGGTGATCTCCGGGGCGATGGCGGTGCGACGGGCCTGCCGTTGCAGGACGGCCAGCGCGCAGGAGGCCAGGCGGGCTTCCACGCCGTCGGCCCGGCTGGTGAGGATGATGGGCACGCGGGTGCCGATCACCAGCCCGGCAAGGGTGGCGCCGCCGAGATATTCGAGCTGCTTGGCCAGCATATTGCCCGACTCCAGGTCGGGCGTGAGCAGGATGTCGGCCTGGCCGGCGACGGGCGATTCGATGCCCTTGGCCTGGGCGGCGACCCGAGAGATGGCATTGTCGAAGGCCAGTGGTCCGTCGAGGATGGCACCTGTGATCTGCCCGCGGTCGGCCATCTTGCACAGCGCGGCGGCGTGCAGCGTGGCGGGCATGTCGGCGTTGACGGTTTCCACCGCGGCGAGCACGGCCATGCGCGGCGTGGCGATGCCCAGGTCTTGCGCCAGATCGATGGCGTTCTGCGCGATGTCGCGCTTGGTGTCGAGATCGGGGTCGATATTGATCGCCGCGTCGGTGATGAACAGCAGACGGTCGGCGGCGGGAGCGTCGATGACGAAGACATGGCTGGCGCGGCGGCCGGTGCGCAGGCCGTTCTGCGCGTCGAAGACGGCGTGCATCAGCTCGTCGGTGTGCAGCGCGCCTTTCATCAGGGCGCCGACCTGGC
>JAJTBQ010000170.1 GCA_021286835.1 Thiomonas sp. | reverse complement strand
CATATCACCTTGATGGCGCTGGCTGGATTGGCCTGTGCTTGCCTATTTCAGGCGTTCATTTTTATCAAGGAGATTCTCATGACGATTGCTTGCCCTGTTTGCAAATCCCTGCATATCAAAACCCTCGACCGAGGCCGAGATGCAGGCACGGTGATTGGCGCCACAGGTGGGGCTGCGGCGGGGTTGATGGCTGCTGTGGGTGGCGCGGAAACAGGTGCCGCCCTGGGTGCGGTGGCCGGTCCCGTTGGCATCGCTGTCGGTGGCCTCACGGGTGCGTTGCTCGGTGGTTTGTTCGGCGCGGCCGCGGGTGGCGCTGCGGGCCGTGCGGTCGGCACTGCCGTGGATGAGCGCCTGCTCGAGAACCTCGAATGCCAGCATTGCGGCCTCCAGTTCAGCGGACGCGACCTCGGCTGAGCCGCCCTGCCCTTTCTCTGCGTTTTTTCTTCCGCCTTTTCTTCCGCTTTCCCCTTCCAGAGCCCAGGCCGCATTCGGTCTGGGCTCTGTTCATTTTGGAGAACCACATGTCCACTGCACTCGCGGCACTGCCCGCTTCAGAAGCACCTTGGCATCAACTGGGCCATGCCCTGCCCCCTCAACAATCGCTGGACGTCTGGGCGCGTTCAGCGCATATGGATTGGGAGATACGGGAGGCGCCCGTGCGCTTCATGGCCGAATCCGCTGGCGCCTTGGGCGCGATCCTCACCTTCCCCGAACAGAAGGTGCTCTACCGCAGCGACACCCGCGCGCCGCTGTCGGTCGTCAGCGATCGCTATCAGGTCGTCCAACCACGCGAGGTTCTGGAGTTCTACCGTGACCTCACGGAGGTGGCGGGCTACACCCTGGAAACCGCCGGGGTGCTCAAGGAGGGCCGCAAGTTCTGGGCCTTGGCGCGCACCGGCAAGGAAGCCCTGCTCAAGGGACAGGATCGGGTCAAGGGCTACTTGCTGCTGGCCACGTCCTGCGACAGCACGCTGGCGACCACGGCGACGTTCACCACCATCCGCGTGGTGTGCAGCAACACCCTGACGGTGGCGCTCAACGGGGCCACCGGGGCGATTCGCGTGCCGCACAGCACGAACTTTGATGCCCAGGCGGTCAAACGCCAGTTGGGGATTTCGGTATCCCAGTGGGACGCCTTCATTTACCGCATGAAGACCCTCTCGGAGCGCAAGGTCAAGAGCCATGAGGCGCTGAACTACTTCCTCAAGGTGCTGTGTCTGTCCGACGAGGCTGCCGACGCGGCGCTGACCAATGAGCGTGCGCTCAAGAAGGTGCAAAGCCTGTACGAGGGCCAGGGTCGCGGGGCCGAGCTGTCCGCTGCGGCAAGCACGGCCTGGGGATTGCTCAATGCCGTGACGGAATACGTCGATCACGAGCGCCGGGCGCGCAATGCAGAGTACCGGCTCGACAGTGCCTGGTTCGGGCCGGGCGCGGCCATCAAGCAACGCGCGCTGGATCAGGCATTGCAGTTGGTGTCCTGAGGTGGCCGACGTGCCAATCACTCTGCGCCCCCGAGGGGGCGCTTTCTTTTGGGAGAACGATCATGGGAATTGCAATGCAAACGCCACGCGCATCGCGTCGTGGTGCGCTCAAACTGGTGAAGACCACTGGCCTGGACCGCGAGGACTGGCTGGAGGTCCGCAAGAAGGGGATCGGCAGTTCGGATGCGGCCGCAGCGGTCGGGCTGAATCCGTATCAATCTGCGCTGGAGTTGTGGATGCTGAAAACCGGGCGCGACGGCGGCCTGCCCAAGGTGGACCCGAAGGATGAAACCAGCCCGATGTATTGGGGCACCCTACTGGAGCCGATCGTGGCGGCGCATTACTGCAGGCGCACCGGCCACCGGGTCCGGCGGGTGAACGCGGTGTTGCAGCATCCGGAGCATCCCTGGATGCTGGCGAACATCGACCGAGAGGTCATCGGGGCGCCCGATGTGCAGATTCTGGAGTGCAAGACGGCGGGCATCCAGGGCGCCAGGCTCTGGCGCGATGGGGTGCCGGAGTATGTGCAACTGCAGGTGATGCACCAGCTGGCGGTAACGGGCAAGCAGGCCGCCGATGTGGCGGTGTTGCTGGGTGGCCAGACGTTGCAGATTCATCGCATCGAACGCAACGAGACGATGATCGCGCAGCTCATCACCCTGGAGCGAGCATTCTGGGACGCGGTGGAAAGCGACACCGCACCGGCGGCAGATGGATCGGATTCTGCTGACAGGGCACTGCGGGCGCTGTATCCGCAAGACAGCGGGCAGTGTCTGGACTTTGCCGGAGATGTGGAGATGAACGCCACGTTCTCCGACTTGCAGGCCATTCGTCACGCGCTGGCGCAGCAGGACGCGCAGGAGGCCGTCCTGCGGCAGGCGATTCAGCAGCGCATGGGTGAGGCCACGCGCGCGGTGTTCGACACGGGTGAGATCAGCTGGAAGCAGGCCAAGGCCAGTGTCTCGGTCGATCTGGCGGCTTTGCGCCAAGCGCATCCCGAGTTAGTAGCGCAGTTCATGGTCTCGCGGCCAGGAGCCCGGCGCTTCGTGGTGCAACAAGGAAAGGAATGACGATGCTCAAGGGACTGGCATTGACGCCCCCGGTGGTGGGGCGGATCACCATCGGTCGGGTGGTGGAGAAGAACGGCAAGCGGGTGCCGGAGAAGGATGATGAGTTCACGCTGACGACGCAGGTGCAGGCGAAGTCGGGCTGGGTCGCGCATCCGCTGGACGAGGCGCTGCGCGGCACCAGCGGCGCGAAGCTGCGGGCCATTCCGGTGACGGTGTTGTTCGACGATCCGGACTTGAACCTGCGGGCCCACTTCACGCTGTTTGATCGGCAGACCGGGCGCCCGGTGTGCGTGGGCAATGGGGAGACCTGTCGGCGGGTGACGGTGAACGGCATGGCCTCGCTGCCCTGCCCGTCGCCGGAGGGCTGCGAGGTGGGGGCCAAGGGTGGCTGCAAGCCGTATGGGCGACTCAATGTGCGCGTGGGGGAGGAGGATGTACTGGGGAGCTTTGTGTTTCGTACCACGGGGTTCAACAGCATCCGCACCCTGGCGACTCGGCTGCAGTACTTCGCGGCGGTCTCAGGCGGGGTATTGGCCTGCCTGCCGCTGGAGTTGCGGTTGCGGGGCAAGTCGACCACGCAATCGCATCGGGCGCCGATCTTCTATGTCGATCTGACGGTGCGCAGCGGCATGACCTTGGAGGAGGCGGTGGCGCAGGCAAGGCAGCTGCGAGCCGCGCAACTTGAGGCGGGGCTGGATCAGCATGCGCTGGATGGGGCCGCACGCCAAGGGCTGGCGGCGGGGGCGTTTGAGGACTCGGAAGAGGATGGATCGGCGGTGGTGGAGGAGTTTTACCCGCTGGACGCCACAGAGACGCCGATCTCTGACGGCATCTCTGTAGGTGAAGGTGCCTTGGATGACGAGGCGGCCTCACCCGCTGCAACGCTTGCGGCGAAATTGCAGGCGCGCGTGAAAAGGAGTAACGCTGGGCATCTTGCTGAGGGCACAGGGGAGCGATCTCGGGATAGCGCGTGAGAGGATCTTGCCGTTCGCTGCTGCCTGAAGGATCAGGGCAGCAGCGAACGTTAATTTTTTCTGAAAGCAGTGCATCGTGCGGTGGCATCAGGGGCAATCGGAGCTGGCGAACAACAAGCTGACGGCGCCACGAGCCGCTGCGGTGGCCGCAAAAAACAGCCGAAATACGCCAGGACACTGTGCATTTCATCACACGACATCCAAATTTTTTTGAAAACTCCAGCGAGATGGACATGACCTGTCCGACCGGGTCCGTATGATCATCCACACATTGATAACCCCAACTAGCGAACATGCCATCCAACGCTGACGACCACGACCGCCTGGCATGGCGCTTGACGGCGATCTTGCTCAAGCTCAATCAGGGTGATCAAGTTGCGCCGGAGCAACTGGCTGAAGAGTTCAGCGTGCATCCACGCACCATTCGGCGCGATCTACATGAGCGCTTTGCCTTTCTTCCACTTCAGCGGAAGGAAGGTGCCTACCGTCTCGATCCGGCATACCTGGGCAAGCTCAATTACCGCGATTTGGAGCGCTTTGCCGCACTCGCCGGCGTCAGCGGCCTATTTCCGCGGTTGGATGCCGCATTTTTGCGTGAGCTGTTCGATAAGCAACTTCAGGACACACTTCTCGTTCAAGGTCCGATTTTTGAGCCCCTCGACGCCAACGCCGCCGTGTTCGACCAGTTGCGGCTCGCCATTGCGCAACACCGTCCGGTTCAACTCACCTACAAAAAACCGGAAGGCCAAAAGCGTGTGCGCGTTCTTCCCTATCGGTTGATCAACCATATGGGCGTCTGGTATCTCGCAGCCACAGACCAGGACGCGATCAAGGCCTATGCATTGTCCAGAATCGCTCACCTAGACATCAAGCAAGACGAGCGCTTTGAACCGCAACCGCACATCCAGGCCCTCGTCGAGCAGGAAGACAGCATTTGGCTCAATGAAAAGAAGACCGAGGCGGTCTTGACGGTGTCTGCCGAAGTGGCCAGCTACTTTCGTCGGCGAGCGCTAATTCCGCAGCAGCGCATCGACAAAGAAATCGAGGACGGCGGGCTGATCATCTCGGGCAAATTTGCCCACCCCAGCCAGCTTCTTCCTATCGTGCGCTACTGGCTACCCCATTTGCGCATCGTCAGCCCCTCCCCCTGGCAGGAACAGCTTGACCAGGGTTTGCGAAACTATTTGCACCCCCGGCAGGAGGCCCCAACATGATTCTCGTCCTCATTGCCGCAGCGCTGCTGGCGCTTCTAGTCGTCGGTGTAGGGTTCGCGCTGTTGCGGGTGTTGCAAATTGCCCTGGCATTTGCCTTGGTGATCGGCTTC
>JAJTBQ010000169.1 GCA_021286835.1 Thiomonas sp. | reverse complement strand
CAACAACATCAACCACCCGGAAAGCGAGCCGATGATCATCGGCCGCAACTTCCTGGTGAAGATCAACGCCAACATCGGCAACTCGGCGGTGACCAGCTCCATCGCCGAGGAAGTGGAAAAGATGGTCTGGGCCATCCGCTGGGGCGCGGACACGGTGATGGATCTGTCCACCGGCAAGCACATCCACGAAACCCGCGAATGGATTCTGCGCAACTCGCCCGTGCCCATCGGCACCGTGCCGATCTACCAGGCGCTGGAGAAGGTGGGCGGCGTGGCCGAAGACCTGACCTGGGAACTGTTCCGCGACACCCTGATCGAGCAGGCCGAGCAGGGCGTGGACTACTTCACCATCCACGCCGGCGTGCGCCTGCCGTTCATTCCGATGAGCGCCAAACGCGTGACCGGCATCGTCTCGCGCGGCGGCTCGATCATGGCCAAGTGGTGCCTGGCGCATCATCGCGAGAGTTTCCTCTACGAACACTTCGAGGACATTTGCGACATCATGAAGGCCTACGACGTGGCCTTCAGCCTGGGTGACGGTCTGCGCCCCGGCAGCATTGCGGACGCCAACGACGAAGCCCAGTTCGCCGAACTCGACACGCTGGGCGAACTCACCCAGATCGCCTGGAGGCATGACGTGCAGACCATGATCGAAGGCCCCGGCCACGTGCCCATGCAGCTCATCAAGGAGAACATGGACCGGCAGCTGGAGAAGTGCGGCGAGGCGCCGTTCTACACCCTGGGCCCGCTGACCACCGACATCGCCCCCGGCTACGACCACATCACCAGCGCCATCGGCGCGGCCATGATCGGCTGGTACGGCACCGCCATGCTCTGCTACGTCACGCCGAAGGAACACCTCGGCCTGCCGGACAAGCAGGACGTGCGCGACGGCATCGTCACCTACAAGATCGCCGCCCACGCCGCCGACCTGGCCAAGGGCCACCCCGGCGCGCAGGCGCGCGACAACGCCCTGAGCAAAGCGCGCTTCGAGTTTCGCTGGGACGACCAGTTCAACCTCGGCCTCGACCCCGAGAAGGCCAAGGAATTCCACGACGAGACCTTGCCGAAAGAGGCGTTCAAGACCGCGCATTTCTGTTCCATGTGCGGGCCCAAGTTCTGCTCGATGAAGATCACCCAGGAGGTGCGCGAGTACGCGGCCGCCAAGGGGGTGGAGGCCGGACGGGCAGCCTCGGTGGGCATGGCGGAGATGTCGGCCGAATTTCGCGCGGGCGGGGGCGAGGTGTATGTGCACGCGCCCCTGCCGGGCACTCGTGCGAACGCGGCCATCGATCCCGCGGGCTGAGCATGGCGAACCCGACTTCGGCCACGGTGGCCATTGCAGGGGCGGGCCTCGCGGGGCGGCTGCTGGCGTGGCGGCTGCTCGGCGCGGGGGTGGCGGTCACGCTCGTCGATGCGCGGGCGCGCACCGATCGCGATCACGCTGCCGGTGTGGCTGCGGCCATGCTCGCGCCCTATGCCGAGCTGGTGGTCAGCGATGCCCATCTGTTCGCGCTGGGCGAAGAGGCGCTGGCCCTCTGGCCGCAGTGGCTGGCCGAGCTTCGGGCGCAGACCGGCAAGACCGTCGATTTCCGCCACGAAGGCTCGCTGGTGGTGGCTCATGCGCCCGACCATGCCGGGCTCGCGCACTATGCCGATCTGATTCGCTACCGCCTGCCCGCCGGCGATCGGCGCGAGGCGGTGCGGTCTCTGGACGGCGCGGGCATCGCCGAGCTGGAGCCGGCGATGGCAGGGCGCTTCGAACGCGGCCTGTGGTTGCCGCAGGAAGGCCAGCTCGACAACGGGCAACTGCTCGATGCGCTGGAGGACGCCATTCTGCAAGGCATGGCGCGGGTCGGGGGGCGGTGGCTGGAGCGCACGACCGTGGATCGCGTCGAGGCGCAAACGGTGCACACCCTCGACGGAGTGGCGGTACGGGCGGATGCGGTGGTGGACTGCCGAGGCGTGTACGCCGACTGGCCGGGCCTGCGCGGGGTGCGCGGCGAAGTCCTCACCGTGTCGTGTCCCGCGGTGACGCTGCGCCGCCCGGTGCGCTTGATCCATCCGCGCTACATGCTCTACATCGTGCCGCGCAGCGGCGGCCGCTTCGTCATCGGCGCCACCGAACTGGAGTCGCAGGACACCGGACCGATCACCGTGCGCTCCATGCTCGAACTCGCCAGCGCGCTCTACAGCGTGCATCCGGCCTTCGGCGAAGGACACATCGTGCGCGCGGCGACCAGCCTGCGCCCGGCCACCGACGACCATCAGCCGGTGTGGGCGCAGCGCGACGGCGTGTGGCACCTCAATGGCCTCTACCGCCATGGATTCCTCGTCGCGCCGGCCATGGTGCAACAGGCCGAGCGCACCTTGCTGAACCTGCTGGCCACCGAGCCAGCGCACGATGTGGAGATGAGGCGATGAGCACACCCTCGACCGAACCCCTGGCCGTCCTGCGGCTGCACCTCAATGGCGAAGCGCTGAACACGCCCTGCGCCACCTTGGCCGAGCTGCTTGCCGAGCGTGGTTACGACACGGCCCGCGCCATGGCCTGCGCCGTGAATCAGCACTTCGTGCCGCGCACCTACTGGGCGGGCCTGCCGCTGAACGCGGGCGACCGGATCGAGGTCGTCTGCCCCGTGGTGGGAGGCTGACATGGCCTTGAACGATGCGACGCGAACCGTCATGGACGCACCAGCGCCGGGCTCGGCCCTGCTGACCCAGCCCGATCTCCTGCGGGTGGGCGGTGCCGGCCTGCACAGCCGCCTCTTCCTGGGCACGGCGCGCTATCCGTCACCCAGCGTTCTGGCGGATGCCGCCCAGGCCGCGCAGGTCGAGGTGCTCACGGTATCGCTGCGGCGACTGGCACCGCAGAGCCAGTCCGGACAGGCCTGGTGGCAGCGCATCCAGTCGCTCGGCGGGCATCTGCTGCCCAACACCGCGGGCTGTCACAGTGCCGACGAGGCCATCACCCTGGCGCACATGGCGCGCGAGATTTTCGCAACGCCCTGGATCAAGCTCGAAGTGATCGGCGACGACTACACCCTGCAGCCCGACCCCTGGGGCACCGTGGCGGCGGCGCAGACCCTGGTGCGCGAGGGCTTCGCCGTGTTTGCCTACACCACCGACGATCTGGTCACGGCGATGAAGCTGCGCGACGCGGGGGTCGCCGCCATCATGCCCTGGGCCGCCCCCATCGGCACCGGCGCCGGCCCGCGCAACCTGCCGGCGCTGCGCACCCTGCGCGAGCGCCTGCCCGACAGCGTGCTGGTGGTCGACGCCGGCATCGGCGCGCCCCACCATGCGGCGCAGGTGATGGAACTGGGCTATGACGCCGTGCTGGTGAACACCGCCGTGGCCGAAGCCGGCGATCCGGTGGCCATGGCGCGCGCTTTTACACTGAGCGTGCAGGCAGGCCGTCTGGCCCACCGCGCGCTGCCCATGCGCACGCGCGAGGTGGCCCAGGCATCGACGCCCATGGTGGGCGTGCCGTTCTGGCATCAAGGGAGTTGAACGCGTGAAGAAGGGACGTCTGGAAGCCTTCAGCGATGGCGTGTTCGCCATCATCATCACCATCATGGTGCTCGAACTGAAAGTGCCGCATGGCGAGCAGGTCGAGGCCTTGCTGCCGCTCTGGCCGGTCTTTCTCAGCTATGTGCTCAGCTTCGTCTACGTGGGCATTTACTGGAACAACCACCATCACCTGTTTCAGGCTTGCGACCATGTCTCGGGCCGGGTGTTGTGGGCCAATCTGCACCTGCTGTTCTGGCTGTCGCTGTTTCCCTTCGTCACCGGCTGGATGGGTGAGAACCACTTCGCCGCATGGCCGGCGGCGGTGTATGGCGTGGTCTTGCTCATGGCCGCGGTGGCCTACTGGCTGCTGCAAAAGACCCTGATCGCCGCGGAGGGCGAGCGCTCCCTGCTTCGGCGCGCCCTGGGTCAGGATTGGAAGGGCAAGCTGTCGCCCGTGGTTTACATCGCAGGCATCGTGCTCACGCTGTGGCAGCCGTGGCTGTCAATGGCACTGTATGTGGCCGTGGCCCTGCTCTGGCTCGTGCCCGATCGCCGCATCGAGCGCACCCTCGTCACCCACTGACCGCACAGTGTTTGCACTCCATGGCGGCCGGTGTCTTGGCTCTTGAACCCGACGAACGCGACGTCCGGGGATCAGGGATGGTTGTAGGGATAGCGGCTGTCGGGGCGATTGCCGTGTTCATGGTCGGGCCGACCTGGGCCGGGGCCATATCCCTCGCCAGGGTGCGGGCCGGGAGGTCCGCCCTGAGGACCATGATGGGGCGGAGCCGGATGGTAGGGCGGGCGCCCTGGCCCCGCGGCGTGCACGGGCGGCCGCACGGGGGCGGCATCAAAGCGCTTCCAGTGCGGGTCGCGGTCGTAGCGATGGGCATGGGCCTGGGCGCGCTCCCAGTCGCGGTCGTGGAACTTGCGCAAACCCGGCGGAATGCGAGCGGCCGGATGCCACGGGCCGCCGTAATGCGGACCGGTGTACCAGCGGCCACCGCTGTTGTAGTAGTACACCCCGCCCAGATAGAACAGGGGTTGCGCCACGCCCAGCGCGACATAGCCGCTGAACTCCGGCAGCCACACCATGGTGGGCGGCGCCGCCACGACCACCGGGGGCGGCGCATAGACCGGCTGCGGCGCCACGTACATGGGCGGGGGCGGTGTGCCAATGGTGAGCTGCACGCTGACGGGAGGGCCTTCGGCATGTGCGGGCAGAGCCCATGCGCACGCGCTCAGGAGGAGAGTAGAGACAACGAGATTGGGTTTCATGGGGATTCCAACGGAAGGGTTGGCGAAACGTTGACAGCGGGGTCAACCTGCGGTGTGCA
>JAJTBQ010000168.1 GCA_021286835.1 Thiomonas sp. | reverse complement strand
TCGGCCTTGTGCGGCAGCAGGGCCTTCTGCCTGCGGCTGAACTGCACATGACGCTGCTGCCAGCTCGACGGCTGCTCCACCCGCACGATCTCCACTGCGGTCACCTTGTATTCGGGGCAGTTGGTCGCCCAGTCGGAGTTGTCGGTGGTGATCACATTGGCCCCGGACTCGGGGAAGTGGAACGTGGTGTAGATGACGCCGGGCTGCACCCGCTCGGTAATGCGGGCACGCAGCACGGTCTCGCCGGAGCGGCTGGCGATGCCCACCCAGTCGCCCTCGGCAATGCCGCGCTCCTGCGCATCGTGCGGATGGATCTCGACGCGGTCTTCGTCGTGCCACTGGCTGTTGGCGGTGCGGCGGGTCTGCGCGCCGACGTTGTACTGGCTGAGGATGCGGCCGGTGGTGAGCAGCAGCGGAAACCGCGCGTTGGCGCGTTCGCTCGTGGGCACATAGCCGGTGAGCATGAAGCGGCCCTTGCCGCGCACGAAAGCGTCGGCATGCATCACCGGCGTGCCCTCGGGGTGCTCGGCGTTGCAGGGCCATTGCACGCTGCCGAGCACGTCGAGCTTGGCATAGCTCACGCCCGAGAAGGTGGGCGTGAGGCGCGCGATCTCGGCCATGATCTGCGACGGATGGGTGTAATCCATCGCGTAGCCCAGCGCCCGCGCCAGATCGATGGTGACCTGCCAGTCTTCCTTGCCCGCCAGCGGCGGCATGACCTTGCGCACGCGCGAGATGCGGCGCTCGGCGTTGGTGAAGGTGCCGTCCTTCTCCAGGAAGGAGGCGCCCGGCAGGAACACATGGGCGTACTTGGCGGTTTCGTTGAGAAACAGGTCCTGCACCACCACGCACTCCATCGCCCTCAGCGCCGCTTCGACGTGCTGGGTGTTGGGGTCGGACTGCACGATGTCTTCGCCCTGCACATACAGGCCGCGGAAAGCGCCGTCGAGCGCCGCCTCGAACATATTGGGGATGCGCAGGCCCGGTTCGTCGTCGAGGGTCACGCCCCAGCTCTGCTCGAACAGGCCGCGCGTGGTCGAGTCCGACACATGACGATAGCCGGGCAGCTCGTGCGGGAAGGAACCCATGTCGCACGAGCCCTGCACGTTGTTCTGCCCCCGCAGCGGGTTCACGCCCACGCCTTCGCGGCCGATGTTGCCGGTGGCCATGGCCAGGTTGGCAATGCCCATCACCGCGGTCGAACCCTGGGCATGTTCGGTCACGCCCAGGCCGTAGTAGATGGCGGCGTTGCCGCCGGTGGCGTAGAGTCGGGCCGCGCCGCGCAGCAAGGCGGCGGGCACGCCGGTCTCGCCCTGCAGGGCCTCGGGCGACTGCTCGGGCCGCGCCACGAACGCGCGCCACCGCTCGAAGGCCTCGGCCTCGCAGCGCTCGCGCACGAAGGCCTCGTTCACCAAGCCCTCGGTGACGATCACATGCGCCAGCGCATTGAGCACCGCCACATTGGTGCCCGGACGCAGCTTCAGATGGAAGGCGGCGCGCACATGGGGGGAGTCGACCAGATCGATGCGGCGCGGATCGATGACGATGAGCTTGGCGCCCTCGCGCAGCCGCCGCTTCATCGCCGAGGCGAACACCGGGTGGGCGTCGGTGGGGTTGGCGCCGATGACCAGGATGACGTCGGCTTCGCGCACGGAGTCGAAGTCCTGCGTGCCGGCCGACTCGCCCAGGGTCTGCTTCAGGCCGTAGCCGGTGGGCGAATGGCAGACCCGCGCGCAGGTGTCGGTGTTGTTGTTGCCGAAGGCCGCGCGCACCAGCTTCTGCACCAGATAGGTCTCTTCGTTGGTGCAGCGCGAGGAGGTGATGCCGCCGATGGCCTTGCGGCCGTACTGGGCCTGGATGCGGCGGAATTCGCTGGCCGCGTGGCTGATGGCTTCCTCCCAGCTCACCGGCTGCCACGGATCGGCAATGCTTTTGCGGATCATCGGCGTGGTGATGCGGTCGGGATGGGTGGCATAGCCCCAGGCGAAGCGGCCCTTCACGCAGGAATGGCCGTGATTGGCATGGCCGTCGGCATTGGGCACCATGCGCACCACGCGGCTGCCCTGCATCTCGGCGCGGAACGAACAGCCCACGCCGCAGTAGGCGCAGGTGGTCACCACGCTGCGATCGGCCTGGCCGTGTTCGACCAGAGACTTCTCGGTGAGCGTGGCCGTGGGACAGGCCTGCACGCAGGCGCCGCAGGACACGCAGTCGGACGCCATGAAGGACTCGCCCTGGCCCGCCGCCACGCGCGAGGCGAAGCCGTTGCCCTCGATGGTGAGGGCGAAAGTGCCCTGCACCTCGTCGCAGGCCCGCACGCAGCGCGAGCAGACGATGCACTTGGAGGCGTCGTAGTTGAAATAGGGGTTGGACCCATCGACCGGCGCGGCGCTGGCGGCGTCGAAATGATTGGCGCCGTGCTGGCCGTAGCGCACCTCGCGCAGGCCCACGGCACCCGCCATGTCCTGCAATTCGCAATGGCCGTTGGCGCTGCAGGTGAGACAGTCGAGCGGGTGATCGGAGATGTACAGCTCCATCACCCCGCGCCGCCGCGCGGCCAGGCGGTCGGACTGGGTGCGCACCTTCATGCCCGCCTCCACCGGCGTGGTGCACGAGGCGGGCAGCCCTTTGCGGCCGTCGATCTCCACCAGGCACAGACGGCAGGAGCCGAAGGCCTGGAGCGATTCGGTGGCGCAGAGCTTGGGGATGGCGATGCCCGCCTCATGCGCGGCGCGCAGCACCGAGGTGCCCGCGGGAACGCGCACGGGCAGTCCGTCGATTTCCAGGTCCACCAGGGCCTCGGCGGTGCTCGCCGGGGTGCCGCGGTCTACAAATGCAATCGAGTCCATGCGATCTCCTCACGCCGCACGCCGAGGCGCGGCGGCAAAGTCTTCGGGAAACAAGTCGAGGGCGCTGCGCACGGGAAAGGGCGCCATGCCCCCTAGCGCGCACAGCGAGCCTTCGACCATGGTGTCGCAGAGGTCGCGCAGCAAGGCGATGTTGTGCTGCGGCTGATCGCCGGCGCGGATGCGGTCGATGACTTCCACGCCGCGCGTCGAGCCGATGCGGCAGGGCGTGCACTTGCCGCACGATTCGTGCGCGCAGAACGCCATGGCGAAGCGGGCCTGCTCGCCCATGTCCACCGTGTCGTCGAACACCACGATGCCGCCATGCCCCAGCATGGCCTGCATCGCGGCCAGGGCCTCGTAGTCCACCGGCACATCGAGCTGGTCGGCCCGCAGATAGGCGCCGAGCGGCCCGCCCACCTGCACGGCGCGCACCGGGCGGCCGCTGGCGGTGCCGCCGCCCCAGTCCTCGATGACCTCGCGCAGCGACACGCCGAATGCCACCTCGTACAAGCCGCCCCGTTTCACGTTTCCTGCCAACTGCAGGGCGATGGTGCCGCGCGAGCGGCCCATGCCGAAGCCGGCGTAATGCGTCGCGCCGTCGGCCAGGATGTGGGGCACGGCCGCAAGAGTCAGCACATTGTTGATGACGGTCGGCGCGCCGAACAGCCCAGAAATGGCCGGCAGCGGGGGCTTGAACCGCACCTGCCCGCGCTTGCCTTCGAGGCTGTCGAGCAGCGAGGTCTCCTCGCCGCAGATGTAGGAGCCCGCGCCCCGGCGCAGCGTGATGTCGAACGCCTTGCCGCTGCCGCGAACGCTGTCCCCGAGCGCCCCCGCCTCATACGCCGCGCGCAAGGCCTGCGCGAAAGTGCGGTGCGCCTGCGGATACTCGCTGCGCAGATAGACGTAGCCCTGCGTCGCGCCCACCGCCAGACCGGCGATGATCATGCCTTCGATCAGCGCGAACGGATCGCCCTCGATCAGCAGGCGGTCGGCGAACGTGCCCGAGTCGCCCTCGTCGGCGTTGCAGACCACATACTTCTGCGGCGCCGCCGTCTGCAGGCAGGTGCGCCACTTGATGCCCGCGGGAAAGGCCGCCCCTCCGCGGCCCCGCAGCCCCGAGGCGGTGACCGCCTCGACCATCGCCTCGGGCAACAGCCCCAGCGCGGCGTCCAGCCCGCGCCAACCGCCCGTGGCGGCATAGGCCCGCAGGTCCAGCGGATCGATCTCGCCGCAGCGGGCAAAGGTGAGGCGCTGCTGGTGCCGCAGGGCCGGCAACTCCGCCACGGGCCCCAGCGCCAGCGCGTGCTCGGTGCCGGCGCCCTGCCCGAGTCCGACATCGAAAAGGGCGGGCACATCCTCGGCCTGCACCGGGCCATAGGCCATGCGCCCGGCCGGAGTCTGCACTTCGAGCAGGGGCTCGAGCCAGAACAGACCGCGCGAACCGGTGCGCACCAGCTCGACCGGCTCGCCGCGCCGCGCCGACTCGGCCAGCAGCGCCTGCGCCACCGCGTCGGCGCCGAGCGCCCGGGCCGTGGCCTCGGCCGGCAGATAGAACGTGCGGGGCGCGCGGCTCATGCTTCGCCTCCCCGGGCCTGCCGCATCAGCGCGTCGAACCGCGAAGGACTGACGCGCGCATGCAGAGTCTCGTCGATGAGCAGCGACGGCCCGCAGGCGCAGTTGCCCAGGCAGTAAGCGGCTTCGAGCGTCACCGAGCCATCGGCCGTGGTGCCGTGGAAATCCACCCCCAACGCACGCCTGGCATGGTCTTCGAGCGCCCGCGCCCCCACCGCCTGGCAGGCCTCGGCACGGCACAGCCGCACCACATGCCGCCCCGCCGGCGTCTGCCGGAAATCGGGATAGAACGTGAGCACGCCGTGCACTTCGGCACGGCTCAGATTCAGCGCCCGCGCCACGACGGCCACCGCCGCTGGCGGCACATGCCCCAGACGCTGCTGCACCGCATGCAGCACCTCCAGCAGGGCGCCAGGCTCGGCGGCAAAGGC
>JAJTBQ010000167.1 GCA_021286835.1 Thiomonas sp. | reverse complement strand
GGGTGGCGATCTCCAATCTGTATCCGCAGATCAACCTCAGCGCCAGCCTGGGCACCCAGGCGCTCACGATGGGCGCCTTGTTCGGTCCCGGATCGGCCGTGTGGTCGCTGGCCGGCAGCTTGGCGCAACCGTTGTTCAACGCCGGTCTGAAAGCCGGGGCGAACGCGGCCGAAGCCAGTCTCCAGGCGGCCGGGGCCAACTATCAACAAACGGTGCTGCAGGCCTTGCGCAATGTGGCCGATGCGCTGCGCGCCCTGGAGAACGATGCGCAGACCTTGCAGGCGCAGGCCGCGGCGGATGCATCGGCCCAGGAGTCGCTCAAGCTCGTGGACCAGCAATATCTGCTCGGTGCCGCCAGCTACCTGCAACTGCTCACCGCGCAGCAGCAGGCGCAGCAGACCCGCATCGGCCTCATCTCGGCCCAGGCCCAGCGCCTGACCGACAGCGCGGCGCTGTACCAGGCCATGGGGGGCGGCGTGATCGCCGACCCGGCCGCGCAGGGCGCACCGCAATCTGCGCAGGCCCCGCAAGCGACAGCCCGGTAAGCCTGAAGACCTCTTCCTGATCACACCAAACAAAAGCTTGCACTCGGAGTTCACAGATGACCAAAGCCACCACCAAGCGCATGATCATCATGCTCATCATCGCCGCCGTGTTGATCGGGGGGCTGGTGTGGTTCCAGCACTTCAAGAACACCATGATCGCCAAGGCGATCAAGGGTATGTCCAACCCGCCGCAGACCGTGTCGACGCAGGTGGCGAAAGAATCGTCGTGGCAGCCCACGGTGGAGGCTCTGGGCAATCTGCGCGCCAGCCAGCAGGCCTCGCTGAGCCCACAGGTTGCGGGCATCGTCACCGCCATCCACTTCCGCTCCGGCGAGAAGGTGCGCGCAGGGCAGGCTCTGGCCCAGCTCAGCGACGCGCCGCAGCGCGCCCAGCTGGCGCAGCTGCAGGCCCAGGTGGGTCAGTTGCAGGCCCAACTCGATCTGGCGCAGACCACCCTGAAGCGCGATGAGGCGCAGCTCAAGGTGCAGGCCATCAGCCAGGCCGCGGTCGATACCGATCAGGCCAATGTGACCAGCGTGCAGGCCCAGCTCAAGGCGCTGGCCGAGCAGATCAACGCGCAGAAGGCGGTGCTGGCGCAGGCCACCATCACCGCGCCGTTCACGGGCGTGCTGGGCATCCGCCAGATCAACCTCGGGCAGTATCTGGCGCCGGGCACGGCAGCCGTGACGCTGCAGGCGCTCGATCCGATGGAGATCGACTTCACCGTGCCGCAGAATCAGATCGATCTGGTGCACGTGGGCATGAAGGCGCAAGTGACCACCAATGCCGTTGCGGGCAAGACCTTCGAGGCCAAGGTGATTGCGGTCGAGCCCCAGGTGAGCACGACCACCCGCAACCTCACGGTGCGCGCCAGCATTCCCAATCCCAAAGGCGAGCTGCTGCCCGGCGTGTTCGCCACCGTGCGTCTGACCGACGGCGAGCCGCACGACTACATCACCCTGCCCAATGCGGCCGTGGCCTACAACCCCTACGGGGCAACCGTCTTCCTGGTGAAGGACGATGGCAAGGATGCCAACGGCAAGCCCAAGTACGTGGCCGAACAACGCTTTGTCACGACCGGTCTGACGCGCGGCGATCAGGTGGCCATCGTCAGCGGGCTGAAGGCCGGCGAGACCGTGGTTACCGCAGGCCAGCTCAAGCTGCGCAACGGCACCCCTCTGCTCATCAACAACAGTGTGCAGCCGGCTGACAGCGCCAACCCGCAAGTGCCCAACTCCTGAACCGGCCGCCCGCGATGAACAAGAAATTCACAGACATCTTCATTGATCGCCCCGTGCTGGCCATCGTGGTCAGCCTGGTGATCCTGGTGCTGGGCCTGCGCTCGGTGGGCCTGCTGCCGGTGCTGCAATATCCCTACACGCAGAACGCGGTCGTGACCATCACCACCTCGTACCCCGGCGCCGACGCCAATCTGGTGGCCAGTTTCATCACCACGCCGCTGGAAAACGCCATCGCGCAGGCCAACGGCATCGACTACATGACGTCGAGCAGCGTGCAGAGCGTGAGCACCATCACGGCCAACCTGCGGCTGAACTACGACCCCGACAAGGCGCTCACCGAGATCAACACCAAGGTCAACTCGGTGCTGAACCAGCTGCCTTCGGCGGCCCAGAAGCCGGTGCTTACCGTGTCCATCGGTCAGACCATCGATGCCATGTACATCGGCTTCTACAGCGATGTGCTCAAGCCGAACCAGATCACCGACTACATCACCCGTTCGGTGCAGCCCAAGCTGCAGTCGATCGACGGGGTGCAGACCGCCGAGATCCTCGGCGCCAAGAACTTCGCGCTGCGCGCCTGGCTCGATCCGAACAAGCTCGCCGCCTACGGCCTGACCGCTGCCGACGTCTATTCGGCCCTGGCCGCCAACAACTACCTCTCGGCCACCGGCAACACCAAGGGCCAGATGGTGCAGATCAACCTCGCGGCCAATACCGACCTGAAGTCGCTGAGCAGCTTCCGCAACATGGTCGTGAAGTCGGTGAATGGCCAGGTGGTGCGGCTCGATCAGGTGGCGCAGGTCACCCTGGGGTCGGACGACTATGACAGCTCGGTGGCCTTCGACGGCAAGTCCTCGGTGTTCATCGGTATCCAGGTGGCGCCGGGCGCCAACTTGCTCGACGTCGTGGAGCGGGTGCGCAAGGCCTTCCCCGCCATCCAGCAACAGCTGCCCGCAGGGCTGCAGGGCGCCATCGTCTACGACTCGACCAAGTTCGTGACGTCCTCCATCGACGAAGTGATCAAGACCCTGGTCGAGGCCATCCTGATCGTCACCGCCGTGGTGTTCATCTTCCTCGGCTCGCTGCGTTCGGTCATCGTGCCGCTGGTGGCGATTCCGCTGTCCATCGTCGGCACCTTCACCATCATGCTGGCGCTGGGCTATTCGATCAACCTGCTCACCCTGCTGGCGATCGTGCTGGCGATCGGTCTGGTAGTGGACGACGCCATCATCGTGGTCGAGAACATCAGCCGCCACCTCGAAGAGGGCATGTCGCGGCACGATGCCGCCGTGCGCGCGGCGCGCGAACTGGCCAACCCCATCATCGCCATGACCATCGTGCTCGTGGCGGTATACGTGCCCATCGGCTTCATGGGCGGGCTCACCGGCGCGCTGTTCACCGAGTTCGCCTTCACCCTGGTGGGCACCGTGGTCATCTCGGCCATCATCGCGCTGACGCTGTCGCCCATGATGTGCTCGCATCTGCTGAAGGCGCCCGATCCGCAGAGCCGCAGCTGGCAGGACCGGCTGGTGCTGTTCCTCGACCGCAGCTTCGAGCGCCTGCACAAGCGCTACGAGCGCACCCTCGACGGTTCGCTCAATCATCTGCCGGTGACGGCGGTGATGGCCGCCATCATCCTGGGCTCGATCTACTTCCTGTACTCCACGTCCATGTCGGAGCTGGCGCCGCAGGAGGATCAGGGCGTGCTCATCGCCGTGTCGTTCAACAATCCCACAGCCACCCTGGATCAGCGCGCGCTCTACGCCAAGCAGGTCTACGACGTGTTCAAGACCTTCCCGGAAACCGACCACGTGTTCCAGCTCAACACGCCCAGTCAGGTGATCGCCGGCATGGTGCTCAAGCCCTGGGATGAACGCACGCGCACGGCCACGCAGATGCAGCCCGAGCTGCAGCAGAAACTCAACCACATCGCCGGCAGCCAGATCGCGGTGTTCCAGCCGCCGCCGCTGCCCGGATCGCGCGGCCTGCCCATCCAGTTCGTGATCACCACCACCGAACCGGCGAACAAGCTCTACGACGTGTCGCAGAAGTTCCTGCAGGACGCCTTGAAGTCCGGGCAATTCATCTTCCTGCAGTCCGACCTGCGCATCGACCTGCCGCAGACCCGCATCAACGTCGACCGCAATATGGCGGCCCAGCTCGGCCTGACCATGCAGGACATCGGCTCGGCCCTGTCGGCCATGCTCGGCGGGGGCTATGTCAATTTCTTCGAGCTGGACGGACGCTCGTACAAGGTGATTCCGCAAGTGGCGCAGCAATACCGCCTCAATGCCAACCAGTTGCGCCACTACTACGTCCGTACCTCAAGCGGAAGCATGGTGCCCTTGTCCACCGTGGTGCACCTCACCACCAGCGTGCAGCCCGAGACCATCAACCACTTCCAGCAGCTCAACTCGGCGACCATCCAGGGCGTGACCCTGCCCACCATCGCCCAGGGCGAGGCGCTGGACAATCTGGTGACCTTGGCCAAGCGCACGCTGCCCGCGGGCTACAGCTACGACTTTGCCGGTCCTTCGCGGCAGTACGAGCAGGAGACCGGCGGCCTGGTGCTGACCTTCGGCTTTGCCATGGTCATCATCTTCCTGGCCCTGGCCGCGCAGTTCGAGAGCTTCCGCGACCCCATCATCATCCTGGTCTCGGTGCCGATGGCGATTTCGGGCGCGCTGCTGTTCATCAACCTCGGCATCGGCCACGCCACCCTCAACATCTACACCGAGGTGGGGCTGGTGACGCTGATCGGGCTGATCTCCAAGCACGGCATTCTGATCGTGGAATTCGCCAACAATCTGCAGCGCGAAGGGCGGAGCAAGCGCGAGGCCATCGAGCATGCCGCGGGCATGCGGCTGCGCCCGATTCTGATGACCACCGCCTCCATGGTGCTCGGCGTGATGCCGCTGATCTTCGCCAGCGGTGCCGGTGCGGTCAGCCGCTTCAACATGGGGCTGGTGATCGCCAGCGGCCTGGCCATCGGTACCCTGTTCACCCTGTTCGTCGTGCCGGCCATGTACATGCTGCTCGGCACCGATCACAGCCACGAAGCACGCGCTCAGGCGCTGCGCGAATCCGAGGCCAACGACCCGATGGCCCATCCCCCGGGCGGAGGCGCCTCGAC
>JAJTBQ010000166.1 GCA_021286835.1 Thiomonas sp. | reverse complement strand
AGCAGCAGGATGTCGGCCTCCACGGCGGTGGAAATGGCGAAGGCCAGGCGCACGCGCATGCCGCTGGAATAGGTGCGCAGCGGCAGGTCGAGGTAGTCGCCCAGTTCGGTGAACTCGGCGATGTCTTCGGTCTTGCGCTTGATCTCAGCGTCGGTCATGCCCAGCAGCAGGCCGCGCAGGCGGATGTTCTGGCGGCCGGTGGACTGGTCGTCCATGCCCAGGGCGATGTCGAGCAGCGGCACCGACTTGCCTTGCACGTCCACCGTGCCGCTGCTGGGCGGGTAGATGCCGGCCATGACCCGCAGCAGGGTGCTCTTGCCGGCGCCGTTGTGGCCGATGAGGCCCAGGCGGTCGCCACTTTCCAGCTTGATGCTGAGGTCGTCAATGGCGCGCACCACGACCACGCCGGTGTTGTCTTCGGCAATGCGGTTGCGGCGCCCCATGCGCAGCACGCGCTTCTTGAGCGAAATGGCCGACACATCGAAGATGGGCAGGTCGAGGTGAACGTTTTGGAGGGTGATGCTTGCGGGCATGGGGTTGTGGGGCTCGGGTGTCACACCAGGGTGACGAGGTCACTTGAATACGCAGGCAATTGCCTATCGGCGGTGAGCAAGCGCAGCGGCTCTGAAAGGGCTTGCGCGATCAGTAGCCTGTCAAACGGATCTTGATGATGACTGGGCAGAGAGCTGACCTTCAAAGTGTGTTGCCAGGTGACGGGTAACTCTTGAAACCCCGCCAGATGAAGCTGCCGGGTCAACTCGGCAACCTCGACCTCAATTTTCCCCAGGCCCGCCTTGATGGCGATTTCCCACAATGAGGCGGTGCTGACATAGACCGCGTCTGCGGCTTGCATCAGGTCGCGCGCTTCAACAGACAGGCGGAGATCGTCTGTCATGGCCCACAGCATCACATGGGTGTCCAGTAGCAACTTCAAATCTTCTGCCCTTCGGTGAAGTCACGCAGCACCCCAGCGGGCAAAGGATCGTCAAAGTCTTCAGCGAGTTGAATTTGCCCTTTCATCAAGCCGAGGCGCACGGTCGGCTTCGCTGTGGCCTGCAAGGCAGTCAGCCGAGCCACGGGCCTGCGCGCCCGGGCGATGATGACCTCTTCACCATGCTCGACACGCTCAATCAATTGAGACAAGGTGGTTTTGGCTTCGTGAATGTTGACGGTCTGCATGGCATTCGCAATTTTGCAGGGAAATTGAGTCTAGTTTAGCCAACTTCAAATCAGATTCGGGCTTTCGACCAATAGCGCACCCCGGTTCGCAGCACGATGGCGTCGTTTTCGTCCCGCTGCACCGCGATGCGCTCGAGCACTTCGAAGAGCGTGATGGTCGGCACCAAGAGAGCCTCTGGCTTTTCAATGATGGGCGCGAAATGCTCCGCGCCTGGCCCGTCGGCGAAGTATTCCAACCAGGCCGATGAATCGACCACATGGCGCGTCATACGCGGTCAGGCTCGCGCGACACTGTGGTGTCGATACCGCGCAGCAAGCCCCGCAACGCCCGTGCAGGCTGCTGCGCAACCAGCTCGATGCGCGAGCCAATCTGCACAACATCGAGCTTTTGCCCAGGCTTGAGCCCCAAGTTCTCGCGCACCCGCTTCGGGATCACAACTTGAAACTTGGGGGAAAGGGTGACGGTTTCCATGAAACGTCCAATCATTCAATCGAATAGATGACCGTAGCACCAAGGCCTGATCGATCAGCTTTCAAGAGAACCACTCTCTGGGACAGAAGTTACACCCAATACGGAATGCGCCGGTGGTAGCGCCCGGTCATACCCAGCGCGAGCAGCCAGCCGAACACGGCCATGCCGATGGTGAGCCCCCAGGTGAAAGGCGGCGGCACTTCGCCCACCAGGGGCTGGCGCACGATGTCGATGAGATACGCCAGAGGGTTGTATTCCACAATCCACCTGTGTTTGCCGCTGAGCATGCCGCCATGAAACAGAATGGGGGTGACGTAGAACGCGACTTGCAGCAGGGCGCTCACGATTTGTGGCAGGTCGCGAAAGCGCGCCGAAATCAAACCTGCCACGGCCGCCATCCACATGGCGTTGAGCAAGAAAAGCGCCAGGCCCGGAATGAACAGCGGGATGGTGGCCCAGCTCTTCACGCCGAAGATCACCAGGGTGATCAACACGATGATGAAGTTGTGCGCAAAGATCACCGTGTTGCGCCACGCGACCTGCAAGATGTAGATGAGCCGCGGGGTGTGTACCTGGCGGATGTAGTTGGCGCTATTGATGTAGGCGGTACAGCCTTCATTGACGATGCTCGAGAACAGCCCCCACATGACGATGCCGATGGCCACCATGGGCAGGTAGTCTTTGAGGTTCTGACCGAACAGCGAGCCATACACCACCCCCAGCGTGCCAACCAGTACGCCCATGCTGA
Source organism: Thiomonas sp. (assembly GCA_021286835.1). GTDB lineage: Bacteria > Pseudomonadota > Gammaproteobacteria > Burkholderiales > Burkholderiaceae_C > Thiomonas. The sequence goes on along the minus strand of JAJTBQ010000166.1, from coordinate 2,567 downwards.
TGGTGAGCCAGAAAGGGCCGACTTTGGAACGCGCATAGCGCTGGCGGATTTCGAGCCAGCCCAGAAGGCTCCACAAACGCCAGGCGAAGATGCTGCGGGTGAGGTCGTTGAGGGCGGTGCGGAGTGCAGACATGTAGCGAAAGCGGAGGGCTTGGAAAGGATGATGTTACGTGACCGGTTTTGCGAACCCCGGATTGACCGATTGACGCCTGTCGCCCGCAAGGAATAACATTGTTGCCACTATGCAAGCCATTACCCTCACCATCCGAGCCATCGGCAACAGCAAAGGCATTGTGCTGCCCAAGCCTGTGCTCGCTCAAATCGGCCTTGAAGGCGCATCGAATCTTTGCTTGACCGTCGAGCAGGGGGCGATCGTGTTGCGCAAGCCTGCCCGATCCGCCCGCGCGGGCTGGGCCAAAGCAGCCGAGGCCATCGCTGTACAGGGAGACGATGGCCTCCTGCTGGACGAATTTGGCAATCAAGACGACGCGGAGTTGCGTTGGTGACTCGGGGCGACATCTGGCTTGTGAATCTCGATCCAACGGTAGGCAGTGAGATCAAGAAGGCGCGCCCGTGCGTTGTGGTCTCGCCCGCCGAATTGAATGAGCACCTGCGTACCGTCATCATCGCGCCCATGACCTCCAAGGGGTTCGCGGCACCATTCCGGGTGCCAGTCACTCATGCAGGCACGCATGGGCTCATCGTGCTGGATCAACTTCGTGCGGTCGACAAGGCGAGGCTGGTCAAGCGGCTGGGTGCCGTATCGGCAAAGACGCTGAGTGCCACACTGGCCACACTGCAAGAAGTCTTTGCGGAGTGAGCCTGCGTAAGCGCCTCTTCAGCTCAGCCCGCATTTGACTTGGCCTCGCCAAGCCGAAACTGCATGCGGTGCAACTGGGCGTAGAGGCCGTCCTTGTGCAGCAATTCGTCTTGGGTACCGAGTTCGATCAGGCGGCCCTCGTCGAGCACCGCGATGCGGTGGCAGTGGGCTATTGTTGCCAGCCGGTGGGCGATGACGATGGTGGTGCGGCCTTCCATGAGGCGGTTGATGGCCTGCTGCACCAGGCGCTCGCTCTCGGCGTCGAGCGCGCTGGTGGCTTCGTCGAGAATGAGCAGGGGGGCGTTGCGGTAAAGCGCACGGGCAATGGAAAGCCGCTGGCGTTGTCCGCCCGAGAGCTGCGAGCCGTTGTGGCCCACCGGGGCCTGCAAGCCGCCGGGCAGGCCACGCACGAACTCGCCTAGCGCGGCGGCGTCGAGCGCGGCCCAGGCGCGGCCTTCGTCCACCTCGGAACCAAAGCTCACATTGGCGCCAATGCTGTCGTTGAGCAGCACCACGTCTTGCCCGACGTAGGCGATCTGCTCGCGCAGGCTATGTAGATTCCAGTCGCGCAGCGGCACGCCGTCGAGCAGCAGACGGCCCCGGCTGGGTTCGAGCAGACGCGGCACGAGGCGCATGAGCGTGGTCTTGCCAGCGCCAGACGGGCCCACGAGCGCGAGGCTCTCGCCCGCCTGCACGCGCAGGCGAATGCCGTCGAGCACCGGGCGGTCCATGGCGCTGAGGGTGACACCCACATCGTCGAACTCAAGGTCGCCGCGCACGCGCTCGGCGGTGTGCGTGCCGGTATCGTGCTCACGCGGCGTATCCACAATGCCGCGCAGACGATCGAGGGAGGTCAGCGCCCGCATCATGGGCTGAACGATGTCGGCCACGCGCCGCAGAGGCGAGAGCGTCATCATCATCGCCGTGATGAACGACACGAATCCGCCCACGCTGTGACGCCCAGAAACATCGCTCTGCCACATGGCAAACACGATGACGACCGACACGGCCAGGGCAGACAGCCATTGCGACACCGGCGTGGTGGTGGAACCCGACACCAGCGTCTTCACGGTGGTGCGGCGCAGGGCCTGGTTGATGCGCTCGAACCGCTCGGCGAAACCGCCCTGGGCGTTGTGCACGCGGATGACCGGCGCCGCCAGCATGCCCTCTTCCAGGGCATAGGAGGTTTCCTCCGCGGCCTTCTGCATCTGCGCATTCAACCGTTTGGCGCGTCGGCTGATGATGCGCATGGTGAAGATCAGCGGCAGCAAAATGGCCAGGGTCAACAGCGTCAGACTCCAATTGACCCACAGCAGGTAGCCGAACAGCGCGATCAGGGTAAAGCTGTCGCGCACCAGGGTGAGCAGGCCCGGAAAGATCATGCCCAGCGCCAGTTGCGCTTCGTACACTGCGGCCCCGATCAGGCTGCTGGCGCTTTCGCGCTGGAGTTGCGCCAGTTGCGCGTGCACAATCTGCCCGTAGACCAATTCACGCACCCGCGCGAGCACGTTCTGCGTCAACCACTGTGTGAGAAACTGCGAGGCCAACCAGGCAAGCCCGCGCACCGTGAACAAGCCCATCAACACCGCAGGTACGGCCCACAAAGGAAAGTCCCGCTTGGCCGTGAAGCCCACGTCGAGCACATGCTTCATCAAAGCTGGAAGCACCGGCTCCGTGGCTGCCACAATCGCGGCGAACAACACAATAAGCAACGCCGCCGCGCGGTTGCGGGGGGTGGCGTTGAAAA
>JAJTBQ010000165.1 GCA_021286835.1 Thiomonas sp. | reverse complement strand
CGGCCGTCGAGCAGTTCGAGGACGCGGTCACAGCGGGCGGCGATGCGTGGATCGTGCGTCACCAGCAGCACGGCGCAGCCAAAGGACTGATTGAAGCGGCGGAACAGGGCAAAAACGTCGTCGGCACTGCGAGAGTCGAGATTGCCCGTGGGCTCATCGGCCAGCAGGATGGGCGGGCGGATCATCAGCGCCCGGGCGATGGCCACGCGCTGCTGCTGGCCGCCGGACAGTTCGGTCGGGCGCTTGAGGGCATGCCGCGCCAGCCCGACCGCATCGAGCAGTTCGAGCGCGCGGTCGCGGGTGCCCGCATCGCGCGGCGCGCCGCCGAGCAGCGCCGGCATCATCACGTTATCGAGGACGGTGAAGGCATTGATCAGATGGTGGAACTGGAAGACGAAGCCCAGGGAGCGCCCGCGCAGGGCGGTGCGGTCGGTGTCGCTCAGCTCGACCGTGGGGCGGCCCTGCACCTGAATCTCGCCGCTGGTCGGGGTATCGAGCAGGCCGATGAGGTTGAGCAGGGTGCTTTTGCCCGAACCCGAGGGGCCGATGAGCGCGGCGAATTCGCCGGCCTGCAACGTGAGGTCGATGCCATGCAGCACCTCCACTTCGAGCGGCGTCCCGGCGCCATAGGCTTTGCGCAGGCCGCTGAGATGCAGCACGGGGGTGGCGGGAGCGGAGGGCATGGCGTCAGATCGTGCGGATGGCCTCGACCGGGTCGAGGTGCGATGCCCGCCGCGCCGGAGCATAGGCCGCCACGATGCCGGCCAGCGTGGCGATGAACATGGCCTGCGGCGCCAGCCAGGGGCTGACGGTCACCGGGAACAGCCTCGGCCCGGCGTGGTTGAAGACATAGACCAGCGAAATGCCCAGGGCTGCGCCCACCGCCGAGCCGATCAGGCCCAGCACGCCGCCCTGGATGAGAAACACCGACATCATGCGCAGGCGCGTGGCGCCCATGGCGCGCAGGATGCCGATTTCGCGCGTGCGCTGCACCACGCTGACCGCCAGCACGCTGGCGATGCCCAGGGCCACCGACAGCGCGATGGACAGCCGGATGATGTTGGTCGACAGCGATTGCGAGCGCAGTGCGTTGAGCAACTGGCTGTTGGTGGTCATCCAGCTCTCGGCCTTGAGATCGAAGGTGCGGGCGATGCGGGCCGCGATGGCCTGGGCGCTGAACAGTTCGTGTACCGTCAGGTCGATCTCGGTGATGGCGCCTGGCAGGCCCAGCAGGGTCTGCGCCTGCTGCAGGCCGAGGTAGACCTGGCGCTCGTCGACATCGCGTACGCCCAGAGAAAAAATCCCGGCCACGCGAAAAGCCTGGGCCTGGCCCGAGGGGCCGGTGAGGCGCAGGGTGTCGCCAATGGACAGCCCCAGGTCGGACGCCAGCCGTGAGCCGATCAGAATTTTCTCCGCGCCCACCGCGAACTGTCCGGCCACGATGTCGGTGTTGACCGGAATGATGCGCACATAGCTGGCCGGCTCGATGCCGATGATGGCGACGGCGCGCACGGCGTTGCCGCGCTGGGCGAAAGCCGGGCCCGACACCACCGGGGTGGCGGCCTTCACGTCGGGCATGGCCCGAATGGCGTTCAGTACGGCGGCCGCATTGTCGATGCCGCGCAGGCGCTGCGGCCGCGGGTCGATGCGCGACAGATAGACGGTCGAACGCGGCGCGTCGGCGTTGGACGGCGTCAGCGGCACCAGATCGGGCGCCTTCACCACGATCTGCGGCTGGCTGCCCAGGGTGCGCTCGACGATATTGCCCTGCAGCCCCGTGACCAGCGCCGTGATGAACACGATGACCGCCGAACCCACGGCGATGCCCACGAGGATGAGCAGCGACTGGGCGCGTCCGTCCCGCAGAAATTGCAGCGCGATGGACCAGGACAGGCGCATGACGGCGTCGGCCCAGGGCTCAGCGGCCCGGCATCGGCAGGTCGTTGCCAGCCAGCGCCGCGCTGGCCGCCGCAGCGGGCAGCGGCAGCAGCTTCGCGCGCACGCGGCTGCCCTCGGTCAGGCTGGCGCCGCCCAGGACCGTCTCGCCAGCCGACAGGCCCGAGGTCACCTGGGAGAGCGTCAGTCCCTGCAGGCCCAAGGTGATCTGCTGCGGCTCGGCGCGACCCTTGCGCAGCACCAGCACCGTGGCCCGGTCTGCGTGGATCTGGCGCAGGGCGTCGTTGGGCACGACCAGAGCATTCTGCCGCTGGGCGGTGATGATGTCGGCCGACACCGTCATGTCCTGCCTCAGCCAGGACGGCGGCTTCGGCACACGCAGGCGCACTTCCAGCGTGCCCGTGGTGCGATCCACCTGCGGGGCCAGAAAGCTCACCTGCGCGGCAAAACTGCGGTCGGGGTAGGCGTCGGCCACGCAACGGGCCTGCTGGCCGGGCTGCAGATGGCCGATGCTCTGCTCGTTGACGGGCAACAGGATTTCGGTGGCCCCGTCCATCGCCAGCGTGAACAGCGATTCGCCGGGCGTGACCGTATCGCCGACTTCGACATTGCGCGACAGCACCACCCCGGCCACGCCGGCGCGCACCACGTTGCGCGCATTCACCGCCTGGGCCGCCTGAACAGCCGCCTCGAGCGCACGCTGCTGCGCACCGCCTGGGGCGACCGCGTTGTAGGCCGCCTGGGAGCTGTCGCGCAACTGCTGCGCGGTGCGCAAACTGGTCTGCGCCTGTTCGAGCTGCTGCGCCGACCCGCCGCCGGCCTTGAACACCCCTTGCGCACGCAGGAGATCGCGATCGGCCTGCTCGACCTGCACCCTGGCCTGGGCCAGAGCGGCCGCTGCCTGGGGGCGCGACTGCTCGATCATCTGCCGCAGCGCCGCGCGCGCCTGATCGAGTTGGGCCGACGTCTGGTCGGCGCGCAGTTCCAGCAGGGCTTGGCCCGCCTTGACCTGTGCGCCGCGGTCGACCAGGCGTTTGATCACCGTGCCGGTGATTTCGCTGGCCACCTGCACCCGCGAGGGGGTGATGACATAGCCGGTCGCCACCACATTCTGGATCAGCGGTCGGGCTTCGATCCGGTAGCCGTCGACCTCGGGCGGGCGGCTGCGCCACCACAGCGCCACGGCCACCAGGGCCAGCAAAAGCAGCGCCCAGACCAGGCGCGGCCATCGGGGGCGGGAGGGTGGGGTGGGCGTCGAAGACATGGTGAGCCAGATCAAAGGTCCGGAAGCCGGAGGGGTGCGTGGCGACGAGCTGCTGCCACAGCAGCAACACGGCGCCGTCTCCCCTTGCATCGGGAAGACGGGCCATCATAAAGAGACCAGGATGGACCCGTGCCGACCTGCGTCAAGGAAAGTCAGCGCGGTTGCGCTGCGACAAATCGAAAGCGGAAAGCGGCTGCGGCCGGTGGCGCAACAAGCCCCGGACTTGCCAGGGTGTTGCGGTTCTGCTTCAATCAACGCAGGTATCGCACACAGCGCCCAGCCCAGCCATGACCTTCAGCCGCTTTTATTTTTTTGGTTTTTGGTTCTTCTCGCACCGCACCGGCGGAGGGAGAGGCTGACGCGCAGCCCACAAATCCTCGAAAACCGCCGGCCCAGCCCGGCGGTTTTTTTTCGTGCCGGGACAACGCCAAAGCGGGAAGTCAACCCAGACGCCGATCCCATGTTCGACCCCTCCCCAGTCCGTGAATCCGCCGCGCTTTCAGCGGTTTCCATGTCCACCCCGCCCGCAGGAGCGCTTCCGATGCAGCCCAAATCCGCCGCAGAGTCTTTGCACAAACCGCAGGAGGACAAGACCTCCCGCACCGACAACGCCCGCATCAAGCACATCGTGCCTCTGCCGCCGCCCGAGCATCTCATCCGCTTTTTCCCCATCGCCGACACGCCGGTGGAAACGCTGGTGAGCGACACCCGCCATGCCCTGCATCGCATCATCCATGGCGAGGATGACCGGCTGTTGATCATCATCGGCCCCTGTTCCATTCACGACCCCAAGGCCGCGCTCGACTATGCGCGACGCCTGGCGGAGCTGCGCAGGCAGCATGCCGGCGAACTCGAGGTCGTCATGCGGGTGTATTTCGAGAAGCCGCGCACCACCGTGGGCTGGAAGGGGCTGATCAACGACCCGTATCTGGACGAGAGTTTCCGCATCGACGAAGGCCTGCGCATCGCCCGTGAGGTGCTGATCGACATCAATCGTCTGGGCGTGCCCGCGGGCAGCGAATTCCTCGACGTGATTTCGCCTCAGTACATCGCCGATCTCATTTCCTGGGGCGCCATCGGTGCGCGCACGACCGAGAGCCAAGTGCACCGGGAACTGGCTTCGGGGCTGTCGGCGCCGATCGGCTTCAAGAACGGCACCGACGGCAGCCTGCGCATCGCGATCGACGCGATTCACGCCGCGCGTCGTCCGCACTCCTTCTTGTCGGTGCACAAGAACGGGCAGGTGGCCATCGTGCAGACCCGCGGCAACAAGGACACCCACGTCATCCTGCGCGGTGGCAAGGCGCCCAACTACGACGCCGCCAGTGTGCGCGAGGCCTGTGCCGCGCTGGAAGAGGCCAAGCTCGACTGCCGCCTGATGATCGACTGCTCGCATGCCAACAGCGCCAAGCAGCACATGCGCCAGCTCGAAGTCGCGCGCGACATTGCCGCGCAACTGGCCGCGGGCGAGCGCTGCATCTTCGGCGTCATGGCTGAGAGCCATCTCGTCGGCGGGGCGCAGAAATTCAGCGCCGGCAAGGACGATCCGTCCAAGCTGACCTACGGCCAGAGCATCACCGACGCCTGTCTGCCTTGGGACGATTCGGTCGAGCTGATGCAGGTGCTGGCCGATGGGGTGAAGGCGAGGCGCAAACACAAAGCGGCCAAGTAAACTTTTCGTCTGATTTGCAGGAGATCCCATGCCCGCCATCCGCATCGACCTCTTCGAGGGCCGCAGCCCCGAGGTGAAAAAACAGCTCGTCCAGAACCTCACCCAGGCCGTGGTCGACACGCTCAAGTGTTCGCCCGAGGCCGTGGACATCATCCTCAACGAAGTGCCCAAGTCGCA
>JAJTBQ010000164.1 GCA_021286835.1 Thiomonas sp. | reverse complement strand
CTGCAGATCCTGGTGAACAATGCCGGCATCACCCGCGACATGCTGGCCATGCGCATGAGCGACGCCGACTGGGACGCCGTGATTTCGACCAATCTGAGCAGTGTGTTCCGCATGTCGCGCGCCGTGATGCGCACCATGATGAAGCAGCGTTATGGCCGCATCGTCAACATCACCTCGGTGGTTGGCGCGTCCGGCAATCCGGGTCAGGCCAATTACGCGGCGGCCAAGGCCGGTGTTGCGGGGATGACCCGGGCGCTGGCGCAGGAACTGGGCAGTCGCAACATCACGGTCAATTGTGTCGCTCCGGGCTTCATCGATACCGACATGACCCGGGCGCTGACCGAGGCGCAAACCCAGCCTATGCTGGCGCGCATTCCCCTGGGCCGTCTGGGCAAACCCGAAGAGATCGCGCATGCGGTGTCTTTCCTGGCCTCGCCCTTGGCGGCTTATATCACTGGCGCCGTTCTGCATGTGAACGGCGGCATGTACATGCAATAACACCTGCCGAAACGCACGACGTTGTCGCCGGGCGGGGTTATGCTCTCGGCCTGTCGCCAAGTCAGCCTCGGCGCTTGCTAAAATTTTCACATTTCCACTGGAGGTTTCAATGAGTGACATCGAACAGCGCGTCAAGAAGATCATCGCCGAACAACTGGGCGTTGCCGAAGATCAGGTGACCAACGAAAAATCCTTCGTGGATGATCTGGGCGCCGATTCGCTGGACACCGTCGAACTGGTCATGGCGCTGGAAGACGAATTTCACATCGAGATTCCGGATGAAGACGCCGAGAAGATCACCACCGTGCAACTGGCTGTCGACTACGCCAAGGCTCACTACAAGGCCTGATGCATGGCCTGATCGCAGGGCCGGAAGCTGTTGGCCGGACTTGCGTCTTGCGCGATCCTGTTTCGAACCCTTTTCTGCTCGCGTCCATGCGTCTGTGCCGACGCGGCCTGCCTGATTTCACATGACCCTTCGCCGACGAATTGCGATTACTGGCCTTGGCGCGGTTTCCCCGCTGGGCAATACGCTGGATGACAACTGGGCAAATTTGCTCGCTGGCAAATCCGGCATCGGACGGATCACCAAGTTCGATGCCTCGGCCTATTCCGTGCAAATCGCAGGCGAAGTCCGTGATTTCGATGTAACGCAATACATTGCCGCCAAGGAAGCGCGGCATATGGATACCTTCATCCACTACGGCATCGCCGCATCGATGCAGGCCGTGCGCGACAGTGGCATCGACCAGGCCGGCCTTGATCCCGAGCGTGTTGGCGTCCTGGTCGGCTCAGGGATCGGCGGCCTGCCGCTGATCGAGAACACCTACAAGGAACTGCTCGACCGCGGTCCGCGCCGGGTCACGCCGTTCTTCGTGCCGGCGTCGATCATCAACATGATCTCGGGGCATGTGTCCATCGAATACGGTTTCCAGGGGCCGAACATCTCGGTCGTCACCGCTTGCACCACAGGTCTGCACGCCATCGGTCTGGCCGCACGTCTGATCGAGGCCGGCGATGCCGATGTCATGGTGGCTGGCGGCGCCGAGGCCACGGTCTCGCCCCTGGGGGTCGGCGGTTTCGCGGCGGCCCGGGCTTTGTCCACCCGCAATGACGATCCTCAGGCGGCGAGCCGTCCGTGGGACAAGGACCGCGACGGCTTTGTTCTCGGCGAGGGCGCCGGCGTGATGGTGCTCGAAGACTATGACCTCGCGGTCAAGCGCGGCGCGAAAATCTATGCCGAACTGGTCGGCTTCGGCATGAGCGGTGACGCCGGGCACATCACCGCGCCGAATACCGACGGCCCCCGCCGCAGCATGCTGCTCGCGTTGAAGAATGCCGGCGTGTCCACCGATCAGGTGCAGATGGTCAATGCGCACGGCACGTCCACGCCTCTGGGCGACAAGAACGAGTCCGATGCCATCAAGCTGGCCTTCGGCGATCACGCCTACAAACTCGTGGTCAACTCCACCAAGTCCATGACCGGGCATCTGCTCGGTGGGGCCGGTGGCGTGGAGTCGGTCTACACGGTGCTGTCGCTGCATCATCAGGTCTGCCCGCCGACCATCAATCTGCAGACCCCCGACCCCGAATGTGACCTCGATTACTGCGCCAACACGGCGCGCGACATGCGCATCGACTACGCGCTGAAGAACAACTTCGGATTCGGTGGCACCAACGGATCGCTGCTGTTCAAGCGCGTCTGAGTGATCCATCCCTTTATTTTCTGCCGTCGCCGCACCGCAGTATGAAGACCCTAGCGCCCTTGCAGATCCGGGTCGAGCGCTTCGGCCGCTGGCATCTGTTGCTCGGGCTTTTCAGTGCGGCGGCTCTGCTGGCAGCTGGATGGACGGTATGGGTCTGGCGCGATACGGATTCACTCAATCTGATGGCGGCGTTCGCGGCAGTCATTTTTCTGGCCATTCTGTCAGCGCAGTATCCCTACTGGACCATCCGCCCCTTCACCCTGTTCCACGATGAGCGAGGCTGGAAACTGCAGCGAGGCGACGGTCTGGAAGACGTGCTCCAGGTGCGGGGCATGGTGCTACCCGGACTGGTGCTGGTGCTGGGGCTGACGGCCAAGGGGCGCGTGGCCCTGCCCGTTTCCAGCGATATTCAGCCCGGCATTTTTCGCGAATTGCGACTGCGCCTGGGTGCGCTGTCTCGCTGACTCCGGTGCAGCAAGACGTTCAGAGCGATGCCGTGCTGGTCCAGCAGGTCCAGGCGGGGCAGCAGAAGGCCTTCGACCTCCTTGTGGCCAAGTACCAGCGCAGGATCTACAGGCTGGTGTTGCGATTCATCCGTGACCCGGCGCTGGCCGAGGATGTGGCGCAGGAGACGTTTCTGCGGGCATACCGGGCCATCGGTCAGTTTCGAGGTGAAAGCCAGTTCTACACCTGGCTTTATCGCATCGCGGTCAATACGGCCAAAAAGGCCATTTCCGACGACATTCGCGACCCCACGGTGTCGGAAGGCGATGCGTCCGGGCATGATGAAGAAACTTTTAGCCCGACCGAGCTACTAAGCAATCACGAAACGCCGGAATCCATTCTGGTCTCGAAAGAAATCGTGCAAACGGTGAATGCCGCCATGGAATCCCTACCCGAAGATTTGCGAATGGCCATTACCCTGCGCGAAATCGAAGGCTTGAGTTATGAGGATATTGCCGAAGCCATGCAATGTCCGATCGGCACGGTGCGTTCGCGCATCTTTCGCGCCCGTGAGGCGATCGCGGAGCGTCTGCGCCCCGTGATCGAGCACAAGGGCGGCAAGCGCTGGTGAAACGCAGTTGATGGCCAGGTATTGAGGTTTCGGTTCCGTATTGCTGGAGACAAAAAATGAATCAAGACAAGTCGCGCGAGCAACTCTCCGCCATGATGGATGGCGAGGGGGATTTCCGCGGGCTGTCGCCACAGTCGGCGGACTTTGTCCGTACCGTGGCTGCAGACGATGCGTCGCGGCGCGACTGGCTGATCTACGCCCAGATCGGCGATGTCTTGCGCTCGTCCGATCTGACGCCCTTGCCGAACGAAGGCGATTTTCTCCAGCGTGTGAGCGCCGCCATCGCGCGCGAGCCCATCGTGCTTCAACCGCAGCCCCTCGTCGCATCGGCTGCGGGTGAGCCGGCCCAGGTCGCGCGACACCGGCGTCCGCACTGGAGCACGAGAATGGCCGCGGGCATGGCGGCGATTGCGGGTGTCGCGGTCATGGCCTGGGTGGCTTTGCCCGGGCTGCAGAACGCGGGGCAACAAGGTCAGCTCGCATCGACTCAGCGTCAGGTTCTCGCTTCGGCCGAGGGGGCGTCCGCGGTGGGGCAACTGCCCGTGGCCGACAGCCAAGGGGGGGCGGCCTTGGGACCGTCGGCCCGCGCAGACCTGATCCAGGCGGATCTTCAGACCCGCAGCGCTCAGGGCGGGGGCCAGATCGTGCCGGTTTCGGCGCAAATGCCCATGGTCGAATACCTTTTGGCGCACCAGCAGATGGCCGGTGGCATGATGCCCGTGGCCCCGGCAACGCTGAGGATGGCTGAAAGCCGCCAGGCCGCGCCAGCCGTGTCGCACTGATGGCCGGCGCGCTGTTGGGCTCTGCACGGTTGAGCGCCATCGTGGCGCAGGTTGGCATGGTCGGCCGCGTCCGTCGCGTCGCAATCTTCGGCGTGTTGATGGCGTCCCTGCCGTTGGCACCGGTTTTCGCCGGGCAGAACGGGGATCGACCTCCGGTGGCGACCGGTCCGCAGGCTTCGCCCGAGGCCGATGCGTCACCCAAGCAAGGGGTGGAGCAATGGCTGCAGGCCGTGAGCACGGCGGCCCGTTCCCTGAATTACAGCGGCGTGTTCATTACCCAGCGCGGGGATGAGATCAGCACCTCCAGCCTGGTTCACTATGTGCTGCCTCAGGGTCATTTCGAACGGATCGAAACGCTGGACGGTCAACGCCGCATCATGGTTTCACTCAACGATCAGGTGCGCACGAGCTGGCCCGACTATCGCCTGACCCTGATCGACAATCAGGCCGGACAGGCCAGTTTTCCGCGTCTGCTCAAGACGACTGACGGAGAAGTCGATCGCAACTACAAGCTCGAACGGGGCGGGCTGGAGCGATGCGCGGGCTACGAATGCCGGATGTCGATCCTTTTGCCCCGGGATGATCTGCGCTGGGGCTATCGGCTTTGGTCGCTCCCGGATTCGCAGCTGCTGGTGAAGGCCCAGACGCTCGATGCGCAAGGTCATGTCATTGACCAAGTGGCGTTCACCGAGCTCAAGATCCATGTGCATCCACGCCAAGACCTGGTGCGCGAGAGCCTGCACCAGCCCTCTGGCTATGCGGTGGAAAAGATGAAGGTGGTGCCCGTGAGCCTGCGTTCGCAGGGTTGGGCCTTGTCTTCCCATGTCCCGGGTTTCAAGACCGTTGGCGTCTTCCGTCGCAGCATGTCGGTGGGCGGAAAATCGTCGGAAGTGCTGCAGTGGCTGCTCAGCGATGGTCTGGCGTCGGTCTCGATCTTCGTGCAGCCCGCGGCCGATCTGGCCGAGCC
>JAJTBQ010000163.1 GCA_021286835.1 Thiomonas sp. | reverse complement strand
TGCGCGAAGATGGGCGGCAAGAACGCGTCGAGCGCGCGGCGGTTGCCCAGCCCGGTCAACTCGTCGGTGCCTGCGGCCTGCAGCAACTCCGCATTGCGCTGTTCCAGCGTGCGCAGGGTGCGCAGGCTGTGGCCCCGCTCGGCCTCGGCAGCGGCCAGCACGCGCGTGGCCCGCGCGCCGGTCTGCACCTTGGCCATCAACATCTGCGGCAGGACCGGGGCAAAGAGCACGTCGTTGGCTCCGGCGTCCAGGGCGCTCAGCACCGAAGTCTGATCCATGCCTCGCGACAAGGCCAGCAGATACACCCGAGGCCCCTGCTCGGCGCGCAGCATGCGGCAAAGCGCGACCATCGACGCGCCATCGGCCCAGTCGAGCACGACGACCCGCGAGCCCTGGGTCTGCAGAATGTCCATCGCTTGCGCCGAAGAGGCCGCCTCCACCACCGCGTGTCCCGCCCCTTCGAGCACTTGGCGCAAGCCCGCGCGCAAGGGCGCGTCGAGCGATACGACCAGCACCTGATCGGCCACCGGATCGTCGAGCAGCAAGGGCGTCGCCAGCGCGCGTCTGAGACGGTCGAACTCAGCATCGACCTCGGTCTGTTCGAGCTTCATCTCGAACACGGCGGCCATGCTGGCCATGTCTTGTGCGGCACTGGCCAACACGCCCTGCAAATCGGTCTCGCTCAGTTCGAGATGCTCGGCGAGGCGGCGCATCAGAGCGGCATCCGGCGCCGCGTCGTCCGGGCACAGTTGCAGGCTGCGGCTGAGCGCCACGCATTCGGTCAGTTGGTCCTCGCGACTCGACCCGGGCTTGTCCGTCAGGGGCCGGGCGCGCACGGCTTGTGCCAGAACGGGCGGAAAGCCCCAGTGGGCCAGCAGCACGGCACTGGCGTCGCACTGATTGAAGCCGTATCGATCCACCTGCCGCTGCAGCAGGGCCTCGGGAGCAAGCCCCGCTTGCGCCGCCACCGAATCCGGCCCCAGCCCCACGGCCATGGAGAGTTGTCCCACATCGGCCAGCAGGCCCAGGCTGAACGCCTCGGCACTGGGCATCTTGCCCACCCGGCGGGAGAGATGCTGAAACACCAGGCCGCGCTGAATGGACGTCATCCAGAACCGTCGCAGATCGAAACCTTCGATGTGAACGGCCTTGCTGGCCTGCATCAGCGAGAGGGCGATGGCCAGCCGGGCGAGACCGCCGGTGCCGATGCGCAGGACCGCCTCCTCGATGGCCACCGCCGGTCGCATGCCCGCGAAGATGGCCGAGTTGGCCAGCTGGATCATGCGCGCCACCAGGGCCAGATCCTTGCGGGCGATGTTGGCGATATCGCGCATACCCATGTCCCGCCGTTCCAGCGCGCGCATGAGTTCCAGCGCCACCGCGCTCGGCGAGGGCAAGGGACGGTTCGGCGCCGTCAGGGTCTGGAGAATGGCGGCATCCGGAAGCGGAGAAGCGGGCATTTGGGTTTTTGCTTGAGCATTTTGTTATGAATTGTCAAGATGTTACCGACTTGCCCTCACACCGTCTCTCTGAAATACCGTCCTGTGTTGTATCGAAGAATCAGCACCGAGCGGCTCAGCGGTTGACCGCCTGCATGCCGTCTTCCGTGTAACGCTCGCCGCTGGCCGCGCCGGGGGGCACCGCCTGGTGAATGCGGATGAGGTCGGCCGTGCTCAGCCGCACCCGCAGGGCACCGACGTTCTCCTCCAGATAGCGGCGCCGTTTGGTGCCCGGAATGGCAATCACATCATCGCCCTGAGCCAGCAGCCAAGCGAGCGCGAATTGCGCCGGCGTGCAGTTCTTGGCTTCGGCCATCTGCCGCACCGTCTCGGCCAGACGCAGATTGCGCGCAAAGGTCTCGGGCTGGAAGCGCGGCGAGCGACGGCGCCAGTCGTCCTCGGGCAGGTCGTCGAGTGATTTGATCTGCGACGTGAGAAAGCCGCGTCCCAGCGGGCTGTAGGCGATAAAGGCGATGCCCAGTTCGCGCACCGTGTCGAGCAGCAGACCTTCGGGATCGCGCGACCAGAGCGAATACTCCGATTGCAGTGTCGAGATCGGATGCACGGCATGCGCCCGGCGCAGTGTCGCCGGCGCCGCCTCGGACAGGCCCAGATACCGCACCTTGCCCTCGCGCACCAGATCGGCCATGGCGCCCACGGTCTCCTCAATCGGCACGTCCGGGTCGACGCGGTGCTGGTAATAGAGGTCGATGACGTCCACACCCAGGCGTTTCAGGCTGGCCTCGCAGCATGCCCGCACATACTCCGGGCGGCCGTTCACGCCCAGGAACTCGCCATTCGGCCCGCGCATGCTGCCGAATTTGGTGGCCAGAAACACGGCATCGCGCCGTCCGGCAATGGCCCGGCCGATTAACGCTTCGTTACGCCCTACGCCGTACATATCGGCCGTGTCGAGAAAATTCACGCCGAGATCGAGTGCGCGGTGAATGGTGGCGACCGATTCGACATCGTCGCCCTGTCCGTAAAACTCGGACATTCCCATGCATCCCAGGCCGAGAGCCGAGACATCCGGCCCGTCGGCGCCCAATTGTCGGTACTGCATTGCTGTTCCTCCTGCTCACCCGACTCACCTGCGGGCATCGAGGCTTAGCCTATCGGTTCATGCGCGCATGCACTGTTACCGGGGGTAAACCGGAAAAAGTTCACACTGGACATAGTTTCCGGGAGTTTCCTCACGCCCTCACCCGAGGAACGCTTCCTAAAATCCGCCCTTCCAACCAAGAACAACACGCCCCGTCATGACCGCTTCCACCCTGCACCAGAACAACCTCGCCGATCTGTTCGAACTCGCGCCGGTTTCGCTGTGGGTGGAAGACTTCAGCGCCCTGCAAGCGTTGTTCGAGCAGTGGCGGGCCCAGGGCGTCAGCGATCTGCGCGCCTGGTTGCACGATCAGCCCGGCCGCGTGGCCGAGTGCTCGGCGCGCATCAAGGTGCTGCAGGTCAACCGCCGCACCCTCGAACTGTTCGAGGCCAGCGACCTGGATCATCTGGTGGCCAACCTCGACCGCGTGTTCCGCGACGACATGCACCGCGAACATCTGGAGGAACTGGTGCAACTCTGGAACGGCGCCACCCGCTACAGCAGCCAGACGGTCAACTACACCCTCGGCGGACGCCGCCTCGACATCCAGCTCAACGCGCATGTCCTGCCCGGCTACGAGACAAGCTGGAGCCGCGTGCTGTTCTCGATCGAAGACCTCACCGACCGGCTGCACGCCGAACGCCGCCTGCACGCCAGCGAGCAATACGCCCGCGGGCTTTTCGAGCATTCGCCCGTATCGCTGTGGGTGGAAGACTTCAGCGCGGTGCGCCATCTGCTGGAGCTGCTGCGCGCGCAGGGCATCACCGACTTCACCACCTTTCTGCGCGTTCATCCCGAATTCATCGACCGCTGCATGCAAGAGATCCGCGTGCTCGATGTCAACCAGCAAACCCTCGATCTGGTGGGCGCTTCCGACCGGGCGCATCTGCTGCGTCATCTGCAGCATGTGTTCCGCGACGACATGCGGGTGCATTTCGCCGATCAGCTCATCGACCTGTGGAACGGCAAGCTCACGCAGCAGCGCGAGATCGTCAACTATCACCTGAACGGCCAGCCGATCAATGCCCACATGCAGTTCGCCGTGATGCCCGGCCATGAACACGACTGGTCGCTGGTGCTGGTCTCGCTCACCGACATCACCGCGCGCAAGAAGGCCGAGGCCTATCTCGAATACCTCGGCAATCACGACGTGCTCACCGGTCTGCGCAACCGTACGTTCTTTGCCGACGAAATCAACCGTCTGGAGCGCAAGGACGCCAGCCCGATCAGCGTCATCATGCTCGACCTCAACGGCCTGAAGTCCGTCAACGACGACCTGGGCCACGCCGCGGGAGACGGCCTGTTGCGCCGGGCCGGCGAGGTGCTCGGCAAATTGGTGGACAAGCCGCAGGTCGCGGCGCGCGTGGGCGGCGACGAATTCGTGCTGCTGCTGCCCGATCTCGACGCCGCCGCAACCCGCGCCCTGAGCCAGCACCTGCTCGAACTCGTCGATCTGAACAACCAGTTCCATCAATCCCCCCGGCTCAGCTTCTCCATGGGCATGGCCACCCGCGCGACTGGCGAGCGCCTGGAAGCCGCCATCAACCGCGCCGATCAGCAGATGTACGAGGCCAAACGGTCGTTCTACGAACAGATCGACTTCAACCGGCGGCAGGGTTAGGGCGTATCCCCCGGTCGGTAGACCCCCGCGCGATGCAGCGCCCGCTGAGCAGCAGCTTGCGGGCCGGAAGCGCCGGATCTTTCAGACGCGCGGCAAGCAGCATCATGGCGTTGCGGCCGATGGCGTCCACCGGCTGCTCGATCACGGTCAGACCGGGCTCGACGATCTCGGTCCAGCTCTCGTTGTCGAACCCCGCCACGGCGACATCGCGCGCCAGCGCCAGCCCGGCCTGCCGCACCGCCCGCACCAGCCCCATGAGCAGCAGACCATTGCTGGCGATGAGCGCATCGGGGCGGGCCGCTTCGCCCAGCCATTGCAGCGCGGCCTGCTCGGCCGCCAGCGCCTGCGGCGGGACGAACATCGAGCGCGGCTCCAGGCCGAGGCGGAACATGGCCGACACATAGCCGTCGTGCCGCTCGACGCCGCTGCTGCTGGCATTGCCGAACACGCCGGCGATGTGCCGATAGCCTTGCGCATGCAGATGCTCGACCAGCATGCCGCTCGCGGCTGCGTTGTCCAGCGTCACCGCGTCGTGTCCGCCCCGCGCGCCGACGCGATCGATCAGCACGAGCGGAAAGCTCCAGCGCTGCAGCGCGAGCTGGTCGGCCGTCTGGCGCGTGGGCGCGAAGATCACGCCAGTCACCCGCTCTTCCTCCATGAGGTTGAGGTACATGGCTTCCTTGTCGGGGTTTTCATCGGTGTTGCACAGGATGACGCGCAGCCCCAAGCGGTAGGCCTCGTCCTCCACCGCGCGGCTCACCGCGGTGAAAAAGGGGTTGCGGATATCGGCCACGATCAGGCCGATGGTGCCCGAGTCGCGCGAACGCAG
>JAJTBQ010000162.1 GCA_021286835.1 Thiomonas sp. | reverse complement strand
TCTGGGAGAACTCGAAGATGACCACAAGCCCTTACCTCCTCACCATTGCCGGCCACGATCCCACGGGTGGCGCCGGGCTCACCGCGGATCTGGCGACCTGGCGTGCCTTGGGTTGGCGGGGCGCGAGCATCGTCACGTCGATGACGGCGCAGAGCTCCTACGGCGCGCAGGCGGTGCAGGCCGCCGAGGTTGGCATCCTGCGCAGCAGCCTGCGCACCCTGCTCGCCGATGGCGAGCCCGCGGCGGTGAAGATCGGCATGATCGGCCACGCAGCTCTGGCCGAGGAGGTCGCGCAGTTCGTCGAAGCACGTCAGTGCCCGGTAGTGTGGGATCCGCAATTGGCTACGGCCGACGGTGCCGAGCCCTGGACCAAGGCGCATGGCGGCGGGCTCGCCATGCGTCTGGCCAAGCGTGCCGACCTCATCACGCCCAATCGCACGGAAGCCAGTGCCCTGCTCGATTTGCCGGTCTGGGACGTGGGGCCGTCACCGGCCACCTGGATCACCGCCATCCGCAGTCGCTGGCTCGAGGCCGGTGCGCCCCACCGCGCCGTGGTGGTGAAGGGCGGCAATGCCTGGGGCGCGCACAGCACCGACTGGACCATCACGCGCAACACGGTGCTGCCTCTGGTGGGGCGGCGTCTGCCGCGCAGTGCGCAGGGTTCGGGCTGTGTGCACGCAAGCGTGTGCGCGGCGCGCCTGGCCGAGGGTTGGAGCGTGCTCGACGCGGCGTCGGAGGCTCAATTGCGCACGCATGCGGGCATCGATCAGGCGATTGCCGCCGGGCCGGGCCGGCCGATGACGCGCACTGACGCCAGGGCCGATAGCGACGATCTGCCCTGGCAGCCCCTGCCTGGGCAGTCCGAAGAAGCGTTGTCCGATTTCGCCCGCCTTTCGGGCCAGATCGGCTTCTATCCCGTGGTGCCCGACGTGGACTGGGTGCTGCGGCTGCTGGAGTGGGGCGTGTGCACCATCCAGCTTCGCATCAAGGAGGCCGAAGGCGCCGCCCTGCGCATGCAGATCCGCGCGGCGGTGCAGGCCGCGCGGGAGGTGCCGGGCACGCAACTGTTCATCAACGATCACTGGCGCGAGGCGATCGAGGTCGGCGCCTACGGCGTGCATCTCGGGCAGGACGACGTGCACACGGCCGACCTGAGCGCGCTGCACGCGGCCGGTCTGCGTCTCGGGCTGAGCACCCACACGCCGGCCGAGATGGCCCGTGCCCATGCGCTGCGGCCGTCGTACATTGCGCTCGGGCCGGTCTTTCCCACGACGCTGAAGGCCATGCCCTATCGTCCACTGGGCCTGGAGCGTTTGTCGCAATGGCGACAGTGGCTGTCTCCGCGCTACCCGGTGGTGGCGATCGGCGGCATCAGCCTCGATCAGATGGCCGCGGTGCGAGCCACCGGCGTGTCGGGCGCGGCAGTGGTCAGCGCCGTGACGCAGGCGCTCAATCCGCGGCTGGCCGTGCGAGAAGCTCTGCACATCTGGCCGGCCTGTGCCGACGAAGCGGTGGCGCAGGCCATGGTCTAAGGTGACGCTGAACAAGGCCCTCGCGTGTCGCGCAGCCTGGCGCGCGCCATCGCGGGAATTTATTCAGCGTCACCTCAGACGACCGGCTGGTTTCCGCCCGCTTCGGGCGTGGAGAACTGCTCGCGCAGCCGGTTCTTGAGAATCTTGCCGGTGGCGCCCAGGGGGATGGCGGGGACGAACACCACATCGTCGGGGATCATCCATTTGGCCACCTTGCCGGTGTAGAAGCGCAGCAGTTCGTCGCGTTCAAGCGTGCTGCCCTCGCGCTTGACCACGACGAGTAGCGGCCGTTCGTCCCATTTGGGATCGGGGCGGGCGATGCAGGCGGCCATGGCCACGCCGGGATGCGCCATGGCGATGTTTTCCAGTTCGATGGAACTGATCCATTCGCCGCCTGACTTGATCACGTCCTTGGTGCGGTCGGTGATCTGGATGTAGCCGTCGGCGTCGATGGTGACGACGTCGCCCGTCGGAAACCAGCCGTCCTGCAGCGGGCTGGGGGCCTCGCTGCGGAAGTAATCGCTTGCAATCCATGGGCCGCGCACCAGCAGATTGCCTGCGGATTTGCCGTCCCAGGGAAGGTCGGCACCGTTGCCGTCGACCACCCGCACATCCACCCCGAAAATCGGCCGGCCCTGCTTGACCTGCACCGCGAACTGCGAGGCCTGGTCCAGCTTCAGATGCTTGTTTTTCAGGCTGCACAAAGTGCCCAGAGGACTCATTTCGGTCATGCCCCAGGCGTGCAGGACATGAATGCCGAGTTCTTCCTCGAAAGCGCGGATCATGGCCGGTGCCGCCGCCGCGCCGCCGATCACCGTGCGCTTGAGCGAAGGGATCCGCACCTGCTGCTCGCGCATGAAGTTGAGCAGTCCCAGCCAGACGGTGGGCACCCCGGCGGCCAGGGTCACGCCTTCGTCGCGCATCAGTTCGAACAGCGACTTGCCATCGAGCGCGGGGCCGGGAAACACCAGCTTGGCGCCCGTCAGCGCCCCCGCATAGGGAATGCCCCAGGCATTGACGTGAAACATGGGCACCACGGGCAGCACGCTGTCGCGCGCCGACAGATTCATCACATCGGGCAGCGCCGCAGCAAAGGCGTGCAGCACGGTGGAGCGATGGCTGTAGAGCACGCCCTTCGGGTTGCCCGTGGTGCCGCTGGTGTAGCAAAGCGACGAGGCGGTGTTTTCGTCGAACACGGGCCAGGCGTAACGGGTGGGCTGGGTCGCGAGCAGGGCGTCGTAGCTCAGAAGGCCCGGCAGGTCCGCCGCGAGTTCGGCGGGCAGGGCGTCGGGCTCGCACAGGGCGACCCAATGTTTCACCCCGGGGCAGCGTGCGGCAACGGCCTTGACGATGGGCGCGAAGGTGAGATCGAAGCACACCACGCGGTCGTCGGCGTGGTTGATCATCCAGGCGATCTGGTCGGGGTGCAGCCGGGGATTGAGGGTGTGCAGAATGCGCTCGCTGCCCGAGACCGCGTAATACAGCTCGAAGTGCCGGTAGCCGTTCCAGGCCAGCGTGCCCACACGGTCCTGGATCGCAATGCCCAGCGCGTCGAGCGCGTGAGCGCACTGCGCGGCTCGCTGCTGAACCTGGGCATAGCTGGTGCGGTGGATGTCGCCCTCCACCCGGCGCGAGACGATTTCGGTGTCGCCGTGGTAGCGGGCGGCGAAATCGAGCAGGCTGGAAATCAACAAGGGATGGTCTTGCATCAGGCCCAGCATGGCAGTCTCCTGTTGTGATGTGTTACGGGCCATTGTTGCACCAGAAGCTGGGCCGCCGGAAGGCGGTTTGCCCGCCTTGCGCAATCGTCACAGCCGTCTGCGATCATGGCCGTCAGTCCCACTTTCTGCGCTGCCATGACGCTTCCCGTTTCCCTCTTCGCCCAGGGCCAGTCCGGCCTGATCTGCGGCTATCGGTTCGATGCCCAGGGCAAGGGCCGGCCGATGGATCTTCTGGAAGCCTCGCATTGGCTCGATGACGCGGCCGCGCAGGACGGTGCCTTCGTCTGGCTGCACTTCAACGCCGCCAATGTCGCCGCGGAAAAATGGCTGCTGGCACATCTTCCTCAGGCCGATCATTGCTTCGAGACGCTGCGCGAAGGCGTGCGCTCCACGCGGCTGGAGGTGGTGGACCAGGCGCTGGTGGCCGTGGTGAACGATGTGGTGTACGACTTTGCGCAGCGGGAATCGCTGCAGGTCGCCACGCTCTGGATGAGCGTGGAGCGCCACCGCGTCATCAGCGTGCGCATGCAGCCGTTGCGCGCAATCGATCGCCTGCGCATCGCGGTCAAGGCCGGCGAGGGGTTTGCGTCGCCGCTGTCGCTTGTCGATCATCTTCTCAGGGACCAGGCCGACGAGCTCATCACCATTCTTCGCGATGCGGCCACCAAGGTCGATGTGATCGAGGATCAGTTGCTGGCAGGCCGGCTCGGACGGCGCCGGGTTCAGCTCGGCGCACTGCGTCGCAATCTGCTGCGTCTGCAGCGACTGCTGGCGCCCGAACCGGCGGCGATGTTCCGCCTGCTCAGCCGACCGCCTCCCAGTCTGGGCGTTCAGGACTGGGAGGAACTGCGGCACTCGACCGAAGAGTTCTCGCTGGTGCTGCGCGATCTGGTGGCGCAGCAAGAGCGCATCAAACTCTTGCAGGAAGAGATCGCCGCCAGTCTGGAGGAACGCACCGGCCGCACCCTGTTCGTGCTCACCGCCGTGACCGTGGTCGCGCTGCCGATGAATGTGATCGCCGGCCTGTTCGGCATGAATGTGGGCGGCATTCCCTTTGCCGACGACAAGGCGGGATTCTGGACCATGGTGGCCGTGGTGCTGCTGGCCTCGGCCGTTCTGGCGTGGCTGCTGTTTCGTCGTCGCGATGACTGAGCGAAAGGCATGCTTCGCCTTAGGTTCGCGTCGGGCAGGGGCGAGACGATTTCTCCCCTGCTCTCGGGGTGGAGTTCAGCGCCGCACTTCGATCAGCCACATCGAGCCATTGGCTTTCACGCTCTTCTTCGAGGACCACTGCGGGTCGAGCACGGTGTGCGCGGCGGCCACTCGAACCCAGGCATAGGCGCCGGAGCACTGGTCGTAGCCGTTGTCGTTCTGACCGCCCAGGGTCCAGCCGGACGGGGCGAAGTAGGGGTTGTAGGGATCGCGCGCGGAGCCGCTGTAATCGGCCGGGCCCCAGAACGACACCACGAGGCTGCCCGCTGCGGTGGTTTCCAGCGGAGTGCGCAGGCCGTAGGGCGTGGTGTTGCTGAAACCCCAGGCGCCGACATCGCTGGCGCCGCTGACGACGACGACATAGAGGCTGGCTTCGTCGGCGCCGTGCCCTGGGGCCTTCACCAGACTCCAGGTCTGCCCAGCGCCACCTTGGACGTCGCGCCCCACAAACAGCGCGGTACCGGCCTTCTGGTCGGAATAGGTTTGCATGGAGCCTATGCGCGAATAGGCGTTGCCCCGGTTGTCCTGCACCGCCTGGAGCGTCGCGGGGGACTGCGTCAGCACCTGCACCAGCACCAGCGCGCCGCGCGCCGGGGTCG
>JAJTBQ010000161.1 GCA_021286835.1 Thiomonas sp. | reverse complement strand
GCCGTGCTGGCGCGCAACGACGGCTATGTGCTCGCGCGCTGGCCCGCACCGAAGAGCAAAGCGTTCTATGCCACCCCGCAGCAGGGCGTGTTCGCCCAATCGCTGATCGATCATCCGGCTGCCACCAGTGCGCATTACGACGGCTGGGTCGCCGCCGATGGCACGATGCGCATGGGCAGCTGGCAGCGTCTGCAGACCCACCCCGATCTGGCAGTGGCCGTTTCCGTGCCGAGCAGCCTGCTGTGGACGCAATACCTTCGCACCATCTGGCCACCGATGGTGGGTCTGGTCTTCCTGCTGCTTCTGCTCACCGTGCTCTATCGCTATGCCAACGCCCAGATCGTGCGCGAGCAGACACAGGCGCTGGCCCAGCAGCAGCGGCTGCGCACCCTGGCGATCACCGATCCGCTGACGGCGGTGGGCAATCGCACCCTGCTGCGCGAGCGGCTGGAAGTCGCCCTTGAAACGGCGTGGACGCGTCAGGGGCGGTTCGGGCTTCTGCTGCTCGACCTCGATGGCTTCAAGCAGGTCAACGATGCCTATGGGCACTCGGCCGGAGACACCTTGCTGCGCGAAACGGCGCAGCGCCTTCAGGCCATTTTGCGCGAGGGCGAAATCATGGCCCGGATGGGCGGCGATGAATTCGCGGTGCTGCTGACGGAAGGTTTTGGCGGCGAGGCTGCCGCGGAGGCGGCGGCCCAGCGCATCCTCGCGGCGCTGCGCCAGCCTTTCGATCTTGGGGTGGGGCGGCAGGCGTCGATTTCGGTCAGCCTGGGCTGCGCCCTCTATCCGGAGGACGGCGGGGACGCCGAAACCCTGCTGCGCCGCGCCGATCTCGCGCTCTACGCCGCCAAGTCGGCCGGACGGGATCGATACCTGCGGTTCAAGGCCGATTTCGAGCGCGAGGCGCAGCGCCAGAAACATCTGGTCGAGAGCGTGGAGGCTGCGCTGCAGCAGGGACGGCTGTCGCTGCGCTACCAGCCCATCGTGGCCATAGGCGGCGATCCCAGCCGGCCCGCCGTGGTGGGCGTGGAAGCCTTGCTGCGCTTGCAGGGCGAGCAGGGCGACGAGCTGGTGGCATCCGATTTCGCCAGTGTGCTCGACCATGGACGGCTGGCCCGCGCCATCGGCCGCTTCGTGCTCGATCAGGCGCTCACCCAGGGCGGGCTCTGGCGTGCCGAGGGGCTGGATCTGCATATCGCCGTCAACATCAGCGCCGAGCATCTGCTGGCGCCGGAGTTCATGGACGATCTCCATCAGGCGCTGCGCAATCATCCCGGCTTTCCCACCAGCGGGCTCATCCTCGAAATCACCGAATCGGCGCCACTGCGCAATCTGGAACAGGCCCGCCAGGTGCTGCAGGACTGCCAGGACCTGGGCCTGGGCGTGGCGCTCGACGATTTCGGCACCGGCTCGGCCTCGCTCACCTACCTGCAGCAATTGCCTGCGCAGTCGATCAAGATCGACCAGTCCTTCGTGCGCGACATGGTCAACGACCCGAAGGATTTCGCCATCGTGTCGGCCGTGGTCACCGCCGCCAATCTGCTGGGCCTGGAAGTCATCGGCGAAGGCGCCGAGACGCTGGAGCATCTCTCGGTGCTGGCAGCGATGAACTGCACCCTGGCGCAGGGCTACGCCATCGCCCGGCCCTTGCCGGCCGAAGCGGTGGCCACCTGGGTGCAGACCTGGGTGCGGCCCTCGGCCAATCTGCGCGCCGCCGAGTTTCCGCATGAGGTGGAGGTCGCGCAGCGGCGCCGGGTCGAGCGCCTGCAACAGGCCGTGCGCGGCGAAGTGCCCTTTCCCGACCACGTGCTCGAAGCGCAGGCCGAGAACCAGTGTCACCTGGGCCTCTGGCTCAATGGTCAGGGGCGTCTGTACTACGGACGCGATCCACGCTATGGGCTGCTGATCGAACAGCATGCCGAAATCCACGAACTGGCTCGGCAGGCCAAGATGGCGCTGGATCGGGACGATCTGGCCGCCGCTCGCCGCCTCGGTCAGGATGTGGCCGAGCTCAGCACCATCGTGCTCGAAGGCATCCGACAGCTCAGCGCCACGCCGGAGATGGTCACTCCCTCTCAGGACTGAGCTGCCGCCGCGGCGGCCACCACCTCGCCGAGCTCGATGACCGCCAGCGCGTAGAAGGCCGATTGGTTGTAGCGGGTGATGACGTAAAAATTGTCGGTGCCCAGCACATAGTCCGGGTCGGATCCGGCATTGGGCAGCTGCACCACGGCCAGCTTGCCCGCATAGGCGCGGGCCTGCGGCAGAAGGGACAGCCCCATCGCCGCCAGCTGATCGGCGGTGAACGTCGGGGTGATGTCCGGGCCGAGCAGGGTGTCGAGCGTGGCCTGCGGCAGATCGGGCGGCAACTGCAGCGGGAAATGCGCGGGCTGCCCGCGCACCCAGCCCTTGGCCGCCAGATAGCTGGCCACCGAGCCGATGGCGTCTGCCGGGTCGTTGATCAGATCGATGCCGCCGCCCTGATCGAAATCCACCGCATAGCGCAGGATGCTCTCGGGCATGAATTGAGGCATGCCGATCGCGCCGGCGTAGGAGCCGAGCACCTGCAGCGGATCGCGCGCGTCGTGTGTGCACCATTGGAAGAAATCGCCGAGCTGCACGCCGAAATAGGCGCTGCGGTCGCGCGGCGCCTGCGCGGGGTAGCGCAGCGCCAGGGTCGATAGCGCATCGACCACGCGGAAGTTGCCCATGTTGCGGCCATAGATCGTCTCCACGCCGAGAATGCCCGCGACGATGTGAGGCGGCACTCCGTAGCGTTCCTGCGCCCGCTGGAACCACACGCCGAATTCCTGCATGAAGTCGCTGCCTGCGCCGATGCGCAGACTGTCGAGAAAGCGGCTGCGATAGATCTTCCAGCTCTTCTTGCCGGGCGGCCCGGGGAGGATGAGCCGTGCCACCGTGGCGCTGTATTGGGCCTTGGCGATGAGCCGCGTCACCAGGGCTTCGGGCAGGTTGTTGCGCTCGACGATGCGCGCAGCCAGGGCCTGCACGCCGCTGGCGTTCCAGTCGCCCAAGGAGGCCGCGGGTGCCGACGCCGGAGTCTGCGGCGTGCTCGTGGCCGCCAGCGGCGGCGCCGAGGCCGATGGCACGGCCTGCGCCCGCGCGGCCTCGGGCAGCAGCGCGCTCAGCGCCAGGCCCGCGCCCGCTTGCAGGCAAAGGCGGCGCCCGGGGTTGCGGGGATGGGCGATGGTTGGGCGGATCACATTCGGCATCGTCAGATCGGCAGACAGGCGGCAATGCAACATCTTCGCACGTTGTCGTATGCGAACGCCCGGACGGGGGCGCAGCGCGGGAGCGCCCATCATCGTCTTGTCATAGTCGGAATGTAACTTTTGGTCACTTTCAGCAATGAATTGCATCGCTGATTTTTCCCTACATGGAGTTCGAGATGTCCCAAACCCCAGCCAATCCCACGCGACGCCAGGCCCTGAAGCTGTTCGGAGGCGTTCCCCTGATTCCCCTGAGTGCCGGTCTGGGGAGTTCGGCCCTGCTCGCCGCCTGTGGCGGTGGCGGCGGCACCGCGAATGCGGCCACCCCGACCGCCACCGCGTTCAGCGCCATGGCCGCGCCCGCCATCAGCGATCCCGCGGGCATGGCGACCACCAGCGTGGCCTCGGCCCTCAAGGTGGCGTACAGCGATGGCAGCAGCCAGACCTACAAGCTGGGTTACCAGGCCTTCTTCATCACCGGCCAGTCGGTGCCCGACGGCAACGGCGGCAGCCTGATCGCCGGAAGCTACTTCGACATCCATGGCAACCCCATCATGGACACCTCCGTGGCGGGCAAGGAGCGCCAGTTCTTCTCCGACGCCCCCGACGGCACTTCGCTGCTGACCGTGCCGAACGCCAAGGTCGCCGGCGTGAAGGGCAACACCGTGTTCGCCGTGGTGCAGTTCGAATACACCAGCCTGGACCAGGCCGGCGTCTCGGCCTACGGCACCCTGCCGTCGCCCATTGCCGTGCTCACCCTCGACCAGGACCCGGCCACCGGCAAGCTCAGCCTGGTGAAGTATTTCAATGTGCCCACCCAGCCCGCCAACGGCTTGTGGATCACCTGCGGCGCCAGCCTCACGCCCTGGGGCACGCATCTCAGCAGCGAGGAATACGAGCCCGATGCCGCCGCCATTGCCAGCAACACTCAGTTCAAGACCTACATCGAGCGGCTTTATGGCGACGCCAACGCCTCGGCCGACCCGGTCAAGGCCAACCCCTATCTTTACGGTCACATGCCCGAAGTCACCGTCAACCCCGACGGCACCGGCACGGTGACCAAGCACTACGGCATGGGCCGCATCTCGCATGAGCTCATCCAGGTCATGCCCGACCAGCGCACCTGCCTGATGGGCGACGACGCCACCAACGGCGGCCTGTTCCTGTTCATCGCCGACAAGGCCGCCGATCTGTCGGCCGGCACGCTTTATGTCGCCCAGGCCACGCAGACCAGCCCGGCGGGGCAGGGCACCGGCACCTTCACCCTGAAGTGGATCAACCTGGGGCACGCCACCAGCGACGAGGTACTGGCCCTGGCCCAGGCCGCGGCGCAGAACGGCGGCACCCCCGGCATCATGGACGTGAAAACCGCCGACCCCCTCGACGCGAGCTACACCCAGGTCTGGCTGGGCGGCAAGAAGAACTGGATCAAGGTCGTGCCGGGTCAGGACAAGGCCGCCGCCTTCCTCGAAACCCACCGCTACGCCGGGCTCAAGGGCGGCACCATGGCCTTCACCAAGATGGAAGGCACGACCGTCAACGCCCGGGACAAGATCGCCTACTCGGCCATGTCCTACATCCAGAAGTCGATGATCGACGGCAGCATTCCCGGTTTCAAGGTCGCCGGGCCCAACGCCGGTGCGGTGTACGCGCTCAACCTCAAGGGCGGTCAGGCCGATACCGAAGGCACGGCGATGGCCAGCGACTGGGTGCCCGTGGACATGGCCTCACCTGCCGCGCTGGTGGGGGAAGACCTTGCCACGCCCGATGCCCTGGGCAACCTCGCCAATCCGAACAAAATCGCCAACCCCGACAACATCAAGTTCTCGGAAAAGCTGCGCACCCTGTTCATCGGCGAAGACAGCGGCATGCACGTCAACAACTTCCTCTGGGCCTACAACGTCGACAC
>JAJTBQ010000160.1 GCA_021286835.1 Thiomonas sp. | reverse complement strand
CTCGACGTCGTCCACACCCTGTGCGACCTGCTCGACCGCCTGCGCCCGCGCGAGGATGGTCAGAGCTACCGCAGCCAGATCACCTTCGTTACCGACCGCCCAGGCCACGACCGCCGCTACGCCATCGACGCCGGCAAGATCGCGCGCGAACTGGGCTGGACGCCGCAGGAAACCTTCACCACGGGTCTGGCGCGCACCGTGCAGTGGTATCTCGACCACGCGCAGTGGGTGGAGCACGTCACCAGCGGCGCCTACCGGCAGTGGGTCGGCAAGCAGTACGGGGCCGTGGCGGCTGTGCAGGCATGACCCCGCCGCGCCTGCTGCTGCTGGGTGCCGACGGCCAGGTCGGCTGGGAGCTGCGCCGGTCCCTGCTGCCGCTGGGCACCGTGCTGCCGATGACCCGCGCGCAGGCCGATCTCAGCGACCTGACCGGCTTGAAGGCCCTGCTCGATCGCGAGCGGCCGGACGTCGTGGTCAACGCCGCCGCCTACACCGCCGTCGACAAAGCCGAGACCGAGCCCGAGCTGGCACAGCGCATCAACGCCGACGCGCCGCAAGGGCTTGCCGACTACGCCGCGCGGACCGGCGCCTGGCTGGTGCACTACTCCACCGACTACGTCTTCGACGGCACGAAGCCCGCGCCCTATACCGAGAGCGACGCACCCAAGCCGCAAAGCGTCTATGGCCGCAGCAAGCTCGCCGGCGAGCAGGCCATCGCGGCCAGCGGCTGCCGCCACCTCATGCTGCGCACCTCCTGGGTGTTTGCGGCGCGCGGCGGCAACTTCGCCAAGACCATGCTCAGGCTCGCCGCCGAGCGCGACAGCCTGCGAGTGGTGGCCGACCAGATCGGCGCCCCTACCAGCGCCGAACTCATCGCCGACACCACCGCGCTGATGTTGCACCGACTACAAAGCGACGCGGCATTGGCGCAACGCGCCAGCGGCCTTTACCACCTCACCGCGCAGGGCAGCACCTCCTGGCACGGCTACGCCCAATTCGTCATCCATCAGGCGCTTGAGCGCGGCCTGGTGCTGCGCTGCGCTCCCGGGGCCGTGCAGCCCACCGCCACGGCCGACTACCCCCTGCCCGCGCCGCGCCCGGCCAACTCCCGGCTGGACTGCGGCAAACTCCAATCCACCTTCGGCCTCACCCTGCCGCCCTGGCCCATCCAGGTGCAGCGGCTGATCGACGAACTCCCGAACCACGAACGTCCACTATGACCCAGCCCCGCAAAGGCCTCATCCTCGCCGGCGGCTCCGGCACCCGGCTCTACCCCGTCACCCAGGCGGTGAGCAAGCAACTGCTGCCGGTGTACGACAAGCCGATGATCTACTACCCGCTGTCCGCGCTCATGCTCGCGGGCATCCGCGACGTGCTCATCATCTCCACCCCGCAGGACACCCCGCGTTTCGAACAACTGCTGGGCGACGGCAGCCAATGGGGCCTGAACCTGCAATACGCGGTGCAGCCCAGCCCCGACGGCCTGGCGCAGGCCTTTGTCATCGGTCGCGACTTCATCGGCAACGCGCCAAGCAGCCTGGTGCTGGGCGACAACCTGTTCTGGGGCCACGACCTGCAAGCCTCGCTCAAAGAAGCCCATGCCCAGACGCAGGGCGCCACCGTCTACGCCTACCACGTGCACGACCCCGAACGCTATGGCGTGGTCGAGTTCGACGCCACCGGCCGCGCCATCAGCATCGAAGAAAAACCCGCCAAACCCAAAAGCGCCTACGCCGTCACCGGCCTGTACTTCTACGACAGCCAGGTGTGCGACATCGCCGCCAGCCTCAAACCCTCGCCCCGCGGCGAACTGGAGATCACCGACGTCAACCGCGTCTACCTGGAGCAGGGCAGCTTGCAGGTGCAGACCCTGGGCCGCGGCTACGCCTGGCTGGACACCGGCACCCACGACAGCCTGCTCGAAGCCGGGCAGTTCATCGCCACCATCGAAAAGCGCCAGGGCCTGAAGGTGGCCTGCCCCGAGGAGATCGCCTTCCGCGCTGGCTGGATCGATGCCGCCCAGCTCGACCGTCTGGCCGCGCCGATGAAGAAGAACGGCTACGGCCAGTATCTGCTGCGGCTGTTGCAGGAGGGCGCATGAAGGTCATTCCCACGGCCCTGCCCGAAGTGCTCATCCTCGAACCCAAGGTCTTCGGCGACGACCGCGGCTTCTTCTTCGAGAGCTACAACCGGCAGACCTTCGCCTTGGACACCGGGCTGGACGTGGAGTTCGTGCAGGACAACCACTCCCGGTCCGCCCAAGGCGTGCTGCGCGGCCTGCACTACCAGCTCGTCAAGCCGCAGGGCAAGCTGGTGCGCGCCGTCACCGGCACGGTGTGGGACGTGGCGGTGGATCTGCGGCGAAGCTCGCCGCGCTTCGGCCAGTGGGTGGGCGTGGAACTCTCGGCCGAGAACAAACGCCAGCTCTGGGTGCCGCCGGGTTTCGGCCATGGCTTCGTGGTGCTCAGCGAGAGCGCGGACTTCCTCTACAAGACCACCGACTACTGGTTCGCGGAGCATGAACGCTCGGTGATCTGGAACGACCCGGAACTGGCCATCGACTGGCGGCTGGACGGCCTGCACCTGCCGGACGGCTTGCCCCGCCTGGCCGCCAAGGATGCCGCGGCACCGCGGCTGGCGCAGGCCGAGGTCTACGACTGACGGCCTCGGCGTCGGTGTGCCGATCCGGCCCCGAGTCGGTCTCAAGGAAACGCGGGGGGCTGTTTTTCCTGAGGGGATGTCATGCGGAGGTATGCAGGATTCACGGGAAGCGCCATGCAAAGGCCTCCCCCTCCTAACCTCCCCCACGCTGTGGGGGAGGCGTGTTGGCTCCCTCTCCACCTGTGGGGAGGGCCGGGGTGGGAAGGCGCCGTTTCAACCTTCAAAGTGCCGGATCAATAGGGGCTTCAGCCCAGCCGGTTTGCAGCCATTCGGCCCAGTCGAGCGCACCGTTTCGCCGCGCCTGTGCCGCGGCGGCCGACCAGTCGTAGTTCACCGCGATCAGTTCCACCTGCCAACCGCCGTCCGCTTTGCGTTCGCATCGGGCGTAGCGCGCATGCGGACTGCCGTTGCGGATCCAGTGCAGCCCGGCATGATCGTCGTCGTAGGCCTGCAGACCCACGCTGCCCGCGTTGACCGCCAGTGGGCCGCCGGGCACCTGCATCACGCGGGGATGATGGCTGTGGCCGCAGACGACGAGTTCGGCATCGATGCCTTGCAGACGCTGCCGCACTTCGGCGGGTGTGGCCGCTCGCACGCCGGCCGGCTCGGCGGCATCGACCGTATCGAGCAGATAGTCCAGATCGCTGTCCGGGCGGCCATGCACCATGAGCACGCCGGGCAGAGGGGTCAGGCGGGCGGGCAGCGCAGCCAGCCAGGCGCGCTGCGCTGCCGTGGTGTGCTCGAAAGCGTAGTGGTCGGAGGCGCCGCCGGGGCGGCGGGCGCAGGCCAGCAATTGCCGCTCGTGATTGCCCGCAATCGTCGGCAGGTTCAGCGCCATCAGGCGATCGGCTGTCTCGCTCGGCCACAGCGGGCCGCTGAGCAGGTCGCCGCAGTTCACGGTGAGGTCCGTGTCACGCCGGGCGATGTCGGCCAGCACTGCTTCGAGGGCGGGCAGGTTGCCGTGGATGTCGGAGACGATGGCCAGGCGCATGTGGCGATGTCGTGGGGCGGAAGGCGCCATCTTGCCACAATGGCAAGCCCATGCGCGGTGCAGATGCCGGCGCACTGAAATAATGCGTCCATGCCCTCCCAACATCCTCCGCTTCTCGATCCCCGCACCGCGCTGCTGCTCACCCTGCCACCCCTGTTCTGGGCCGGCAATGCGGTGGTGGGACGGCTGATGGTGGGCCAGATTCCCCCGCTCGCGTTGAGCTTTTACCGCTGGCTGTTCGCGCTGTTGCTGGCCCTGCTCA
The DNA here is from genome assembly GCA_021286835.1 of Thiomonas sp. Taxonomy (GTDB): domain Bacteria; phylum Pseudomonadota; class Gammaproteobacteria; order Burkholderiales; family Burkholderiaceae_C; genus Thiomonas. Next base: position 1,268 of record JAJTBQ010000160.1, on the reverse strand, counting down.
TCGTCGGGCCCGATCTGTGGCGCAATCGCGAGGTGCTGCGCCGCAAGTGGAAGTCGCTGGCCATCATGGGCATTCTGGGTGTGGGCAGCTATAACTCGCTGCAGTATGTGGCGCTGGAGACGACCACGCCGCTCAATGTCTCGCTCATCACGGCGAGCGCGCCCGTGTTCATCCTGCTCATCGGCGGGGCGTTCTACAAGCAGGCCGTGGGACGGGCGCAATGGTTCGGCGCCTTGCTGTCGATGGCGGGTGTGGCGCTGGTCGTGGCCAAGGGCGATCTGGCGCACCTCGCGGCGCTGCATTTCGCGCCGGGCGACCTGATCATGCTGGTGGCCGTGTTTCTCTGGGCCATCTACACCTGGGAGCTGCGGCAGCGGCCCCTGGGCCTGGCGCCGATGACCTCGCTGGCGGCGCAGATGATCTGGGGCGTGCTGGCCATTCTTCCCTTCATGCTGGCCGAGCGCTGGATCGCCGGTCAGTCCACGCATTGGGGCCCTCAGGTTTGGGCGGCGCTGGCCTATGTCTCGGTGCTGCCTTCGCTCCTGGCCTACTGGTGCTGGGGAAGCGCGGTCGGCAAGGTCGGGGCGCAGATTCCGGCCTATTTCGGCAATCTGGCACCCTTGTTCGCCGCGCTGCTGAGCTGGCTGTTCCTCCACGAAACCATCCATTGGTATCACCTGTGGGCGGCCTTGCTGATCTTCGCCGGGATTCACGTGGCGCTCAGCGCGCGCAAGCAGCCGGTCCCGCTGGAGCAGGAACTGTGAAGTGCTTCACACATTCCGACGATCCCTCGGAGCCTCCGGGAACAGGGCGTTGTGATTCGCTGACCGCGCACTGTAAAGTGCGACCGGTCGGCAAAGGCGCGTCTCTGCCCTTGCGCGCCAGCACCCTTTCGTCCTTTCCCCCTGCATGACTTCCGAGCCGATCGCCCACGGCAACGCACCCGATACTCTGACCTACGGGATGGAGCCGCAGGCCGAGCTGCCTCTGTTCTCGCCCCGTGACCACGGACTGGCGCCCGCGCCGATCGCGCAGCGCTGGATCCGCCGCACCTATTGGGGCCTGTTTGTGGCCTGCATCGTGCTCGCATTGCTCTATGCCGCGACCACCTGGCGCGACCAGCGCCAGATTCTGTTCGGCTCGCTCGACACCAGCTCCAGCTTTCTGGTCAGTGCCACGCAGTCGTATTTCCAGGGCTATTCCTCCGTGCTCGAAGCCACGGGCGCCGACCTGGAGGACAAGGCCGATCTGCTGCAGCACCCGGAGGT
>JAJTBQ010000159.1 GCA_021286835.1 Thiomonas sp. | reverse complement strand
TGCACCACGGAGGGCAACAGCACCTGCCCACGATCATCGGGCAGGCATTGGGGTGTGGCGCTGCGCACGGCGGCGACGAGGGAGTGCGTCGTCCCCAGATCGATGCCCACGGCACGCCGGTGCTGGTGCGGGTCGGGTGACTGTCCGGGTTCGGAGATTTGCAACAAGGCCATGGGCAAGGGAAAAAGGTGGCGGGGCTCGGGCATTGTGGACGCGTGCCGGAACCCGCAGACAAAAAATCAGTACGGCATCAAACGGTTTGTGGTGCCAGACGCTCGGAGTCCCGCCGCAGTTCGTCGGCAAAACGGTCGAGAAAGAGCAGCGCGCGTACCTGTTCGGCCGCCTTTTGCGGGGCGTTCTCTTCATCGAGCGCCTGGCGCACGGCCGCAAGACGCTCGGCGCGCTGGGCCAGCACTTCGGCCTGCAGGGCCTGGAGCCCGGCGGCATCGGCCGCGTCGCGCAACTCGTCCAGCGTTTCGCGCCAGGCCATCTGCTGCATCAGAAAATCGGCGGGCATGGCGGTGTTGTTCTCCGCCTGGATCGGCGCACCCCGCTGCTCGCACAGATAGGTGGCGCGCCGTACCGGATTCTTGAGGGTGAGGTAGGCCGCATTGGCCTGCGCCGCCCATTGCATGGCCAGGCGCTTGTCCCGATCGGTGCCAGCGGCGAATCGGTCGGGATGCACTTGCGACTGCACCGCCAGCCGCGCCCGCTCCAGTTGCGCCAGGTCGAGCGCAAACGTCTCGGGCAGCCCGAACAGCGCGAAATACGATTGGGTGGCATCCATCAGATCAGGCGCGGCGAATCAATGGCAGACAAGCCAGCGGCAGACAAGGAGTGACGAACAAGCGGCGGCGAACAAGCGGCGGCAGCGATGGGCACGCATCTGCCCGATCAGACCCGGAACGACTCGCCACAGCCGCAGCGGTCGCGTTCGTTCGGATTGTTGAACTGGAAGCCCTCGTTCAAGCCCTGCCGGACAAAGTCGAGCTCGGTGCCGTCCACATAGGCAAGGCTCTTGGGGTCGACCAGGATCTTGACGCCATGGCTTTCAAAGGTCAGATCCTCGTCGGCGGCCTGATCCACGAACTCCAGCTTGTAGGCCATGCCGGAGCAGCCCGTGGTCTTGACCCCCAGGCGCACGCCGAGCCCCGCACCGCGTTTGGCGAGATGGCGCTGCACTTGCTGCGCAGCGCGTTCCGTCAAGGTGACTGACATCATCGGTCCTTCGTCTGTCATTTTCGCGGCGATCAGGCCGGCTGGGCCTGTTCGGCCCGCGGCTGCTGCGCCGCGGCCTGACCATGACGCTGCTGGTAATCGCTGACCGCGGCCTTGATGGCGTCTTCGGCCAGGATGGAGCAATGGATCTTGACCGGCGGGAGCGCCAACTCCTCGGCGATCTGGCTGTTGCGGATTTCGAGCGCCTGGTCCAGCGTCTTGCCCTTGACCCATTCGGTCACCAGGGAAGACGAGGCGATGGCCGAACCGCAGCCATAGGTCTTGAACCGAGCATCTTCGATCACGCCCTGATCGTTGACACGGATCTGCAGCTTCATCACGTCGCCACAGGCCGGGGCACCCACCATGCCGGTGCCGACCTGCGGGTCGTCCTTGGCGAAGGAACCCACGTTGCGCGGGTTTTCATAGTGATCCACCACTTTGTCACTGTAAGCCATGATCTTGTCCTCCTCGTTGCGTTCGCCCGAAGCGGCGAACGACGCCTTCCATAATTCCGACCCCTATTGTCGACTATTTGCACAACCCTGATGCGGATAGGCGCTTGCGCGCCGATCGCTACTCAGTGCTCAGTGCGCCGCCCACTGGATGGTGCTGATGTCGATGCCTTCCTTGTACATATCCCAAAGCGGCGAAAGATCGCGCAGCTTGGCCACGCTCTCGCGCAGCTGGCGCACGGCGGAATCGATTTCCTCTTCGGTCGTGTAGCGGCCGATGGTCATGCGCAGCGAGGAATGCGCCAGTTCGTCACTGCGCCCCAGGGCGCGCAGCACATACGAGGGCTCCAGACTGGCCGAGGTACAGGCGGAACCGCTGGACACCGCAATGCCCTTGATCGCCATGATCAGCGATTCGCCTTCGACGTAGTTGAAGCTGATGTTGAGGTTGTGCGGCACGCGACGCTCGAGGTCGCCGTTCACATAGACCTCTTCGATGTCCTTGAGGCCGTCGAGCAGGCGCTGCTGCAGCATGCGAGCCCGCTCGATGCTCGCCCCGAGTTCGGCCTTGGCGATGCGGAAGGCCTCTCCCATGCCCACGATCTGGTGCGTGGGCAGCGTGCCCGAGCGCAGACCACGCTCATGGCCGCCACCGTGCATCTGCGGTATCAGCCGCACGCGCGGCTTGCGCCGCACATAGAGCGCGCCGATACCCTTGGGGCCGTAGGTCTTGTGAGACGCCAGACTCATCAGGTCGACCGGCCAGGCCTGCAGATCGATCACCATCTTGCCGGTGGCCTGCGCCGCGTCCACGTGAAAGATGATGCCGCGCTCGCGGCAGATGCGGCCAATCTCGGGAATGTCCTGAATCACACCGATCTCATTGTTGACCAGCATGACCGACACCAGAATGGTGTCGGGCCGCAGCGCCGCCTTGAAAACCTCCAGATCGAGCAGGCCGTTGGCCTGCACATCGAGGTAGGTCGCATCGAACCCTCGGCGCTCCATTTCGCGCACCGTGTCGAGCACCGCCTTGTGCTCGGTCTTGACGGTGACGATGTGCTTGCCCTTGCCCTGGTAGAACTCCGCCGCGCCCTTGATGGCGAGGTTGTTCGATTCGGTGGCGCCCGACGTCCAGATGATTTCCTTGGGATCGGCGTTGATCAGATCCGCCACCTGCGCCCTGGCCTTCTCCACCGCGGCCTCGGCTTCCCAGCCCCAGGCATGGCTGCGCGACGCCGGATTGCCGAAATGCTCGCGCAACCAGGGAATCATGGCATCGACCACGCGCGGATCCACGGGCGTGGTCGCGGCGTAGTCCATGTAAATGGGCAAATGGGGCGTGGTAGACATGATGGAAATGTTCAGGGAATGTATTGTGGAAAAACGTCCCGGCGCTGCCAGGCCCGCAGCCGTCCGCTCAGCCCAGGGTCTCGGCGAGGTTGAAGACGGAATTGGGCGCCTTGACCTTGATTGGCTTGGCCGTCACCGGCAGCGGCGACACCGGCTTGCGCGCCACGGCGACCTCTTCCACCGTGACGCCCTTGGCCAGGTTCTGCTCCACCAGCCCCTTCAGATTGACCGAGTCGAGAAACTCCACCATCTTGGCGTTGAGCTGCGCCCACAGATCGTGCGTCATGCAGGGGCCGCTGTCTTCGCCATTGCAGTTTTCCTTGCCGCCGCACTGGGTTGCGTCAAGAGGCTCGTCCACGGCGATGATGATGTCGGCGATGCTGATCTCCTCCGACTTGCGCGCCAGGGTGTAGCCGCCGCCAGGACCCCGAACGGAATCGACCAGCTCGTGGCGACGCAGCTTGCCGAACAACTGTTCGAGGTAGGAAAGAGAAATATGCTGGCGCTGGCTGATGCCGGCCAGAGTCACGGGACCCAGATGCTGACGCATGGCCACATCGATCATGGCGGTCACGGCAAAACGTCCTTTGGTTGTCAGTCGCATGGCGGCTCTCCTCAACATGAATGGCGGCCAGTTGCAAGGTCGGAGGCGGTTGCCTGGGGCAGGCTTGCAGCAGACATTACACAGCGCCGGAATAGAAAATACCCGACGAATTTCAGGGGGCAATTGTATGAATCCCGATCTTTTTCGTCAACTTCTCAGACTTTTCCAGCGGCGCAAAGTTCCGAGGCACAGACCCTTTTTTTCTATGAAGCGAGTGGGGACATTCAAGACATGTGGTTTATGCTTGACACCGAATCAATCTAGCGAATAGATCAAGCTCATGCGACTGACCCTGCGGCAAATGGAAGTGCTGGTGGAAATCGCGCATAGCCGCAGCGCCACAGCGGCCGGAGACTCGCTGGCCATGTCGCAGTCAGCGGTGAGTGCGGCATTGGCCGAGCTTGAAACGCAACTGGGCGAGCGCGTGTTCGACCGGGTGGGCAAACGCCTGGTCCTCAACGACTCCGGCCGCCTGCTGCTTCCGCGGGCCATGGCCATCCTCGACCAGACGCGGGGCATCGAGGCGCTGTTCAGCGCCGGCGCAGCGGCCTTGCGCATTGGTGCCAGCAGCACCGTGGGCAACGCCATCCTGCCCGGGATCATGGCGGCGTTCTGTCGCGAATTCCCCGCCGCACAGTTCTGCCTGCGGGTGGGCAACACCCTGGCCATCGCGGAAGCCGTGGCCCAGTTCGAAGTCGATCTCGGCCTGGTCGAAGGCGCCTGCCATCGCGACGATCTCGCCATTCAGCCCTGGCTGCAGGATGCGCTGGTCGTGGTCTGCGCCCCCGACAGCCCCATGGCCGGACGCGAGGTCACCCTCGATGAGCTTCGGGCCGCACGCTGGCTTTTGCGCGAAACCGGCTCGGGCACGCGCGAAACCGTGGAGGCGCTCCTGCTCGAACATCTGCACGGCTTCGAGCAGGTCATGGTGCTCGGCAGTTCCGAGTCGATTCGCGGAGCTGCCATGGCCGGGCTGGGCCTCGCGTGCATTCCGAGACGGCTGGTGCGCGACGCTCTTGAGCGCGGACATCTCGTGACCGTGCGAAGCGCCCTGCCCTCGATGCACCGCACGCTCTACATCGTGCACCATCAGAAAAAGACCTTCTCCCAACCCCTCCAGCGTTTCCTGCAGTTCTGCCAGACCTGGCCGGACGATTCGCTCCCATCCTGAACACGGCACCGCGCTACGACTCATGACCTCTGTTCCCACCGCCCAAGCCGCTCCCCGCCTCACGTCGCTGTCTCACGGCGGCGGCTGCGGCTGCAAGATCGCCCCCAACGTCCTCTCCGAAATCCTCAAGAAGCATGCGCCCTTGCTGCCTCGACCCGAGGCGCTGTTGGTCGGCACTGAATCCTCCGACGACGCGGCGGTCTATCTGCTCAACCCCGAACAGGCGCTCATCGCCACCACCGATTTCTTCATGCCCATCGTGGACGATCCCTTCGACTTCGGACGGATTGCCGCGACCAATGCCCTTTCTGATGTCTACGCGATGGGAGGCACCCCCATCATGGCGCTGGCACTCGTGGGCATGCCCATTGGCGTGATGCCGCTCGATACCGTCTCGGCGATTCTGCG
>JAJTBQ010000158.1 GCA_021286835.1 Thiomonas sp. | reverse complement strand
CGGTCGAACTCGTTGTCCGCGAAGCGGAACCAGAGAATGTCGTCGTTGCGGAACTTGTACCAGTCGGTGTAGACCTTCTTCCAGTTGGGATTGCTGGCCGAGAGTTCGTTGTAGATCTGGTTGGACGCCTTGAAGGCCGCCTCCATCACGTCCTTCGGGAAGCCCTGCAGCTTGGCGCCCTTGCCCACCAGTTCCTTGAGGGCCGGCGGGTTCTTGGCGTCGTACATGGCCTGCATATTGATGTGCGCGTGCGATGCGGCCATCTCGACGATAGCCTTGTACTCCGGCGAAAGGGCGTTGTAGGCCTTCTGGTTGACGAACAGATCGAGTTCGGGGCCGCCTTCCCACCAGCCCGGATACAGGTAGTTCTTCGCCACTTTGTAGAAGCCCAGCTTCAGATCGTCATAAGGACCGATCCACTCGGCCGCGTCGATGGTGCCCTTCTCCAGCGAGGGGTAGATATCGCCGCCGGGAATGTTCTGAGGCACCACGCCGATGCGCTCCATCACCTTGCCGGCAAAACCGCCGATGCGCATCTTCAGGCCCTTCATGTCGGCCAGGCTCTTGATCGGTTTGCGGAACCAGCCGCCCATCTGCGCCCCGGTGTTGCCCATGGGGAAGCTGATGATGTTGTAATTTGCATAGAACTCGCGCATGAGCTTGAGACCGTTGCCCTGATACATCCAGGCGCTCATCTGGCGGGAGTTCATGCCGAAGGGTACGGCGCAGCCCAGCGCGAAGGTCGGGTCCTTGCCGAAGAAGTAGTACGGCGCGGTGTGGCAGCACTCCACCGTGCCTTGCTGCACGGCATCGACCACGCCGAACGGCGGAACGAGTTCGCCGCCGGCGTGCACACTGATCTCGAACTTGCCGCCCGACGCTTCCTTGACCTTCTGGGCGAAGATGTTGGCCGCACCGAAGATGGTGTCGAGCGAGTTGGGGAAGCTCGAGGCCAGGCGCCAGCGCACCGCCTGCTGAGCCATGACGACGGCCGGGGCGGTACCCGCGGCCAGAATACCGGCGAGGCCGGCGTGTTTGACGAATGAACGGCGTTCCATGAGGTCTCCTAGTAAATAAGTCACTCTTGATACAGATGATTCATTTCATATCAAGATGAATCAAATTGTATTGATCCCGTCCAAGGACTCGTAAAAAAGCCCGCCTGAGCGGGCTTGTGAACGCGATACACCTCTGCCTCAGGCGAGCTTGCGCGTGGACATGAAGCGGTCGAATTCATTCTCGGCAAAGCGGAACCAGAGGATCTCGTCGTTGCGGAACTTGACCCAGTCGGTGTAGACCTTGCGCCAGTGCGGGTTACTCGAGGACAGTTCGTTGTAGACGTCGTTGGCGGCCTTGTACGCCGCCTCCATCACGTCCTTCGGGAAGCCCTGCAGCTTGGCGCCCTTGCCCACCAGTTCCTTGAGGGCCGGCGGGTTCTTGGCGTCGTACATGGCCTGCATATTGATGTGCGCGTGCGATGCGGCCATCTCGACGATAGCCTTGTACTCCGGCGAAAGGGCGTTGTAGGCCTTCTGGTTGACGAACAGATCGAGTTCGGGGCCGCCTTCCCACCAGCCCGGATACAGGTAGTTCTTCGCCACTTTGTAGAAGCCCAGCTTCAGATCGTCATAAGGACCGATCCACTCGGCCGCGTCGATGGTGCCCTTCTCCAGCGAGGGGTAGATATCGCCGCCGGGAATGTTCTGAGGCACCACGCCGATGCGCTCCATCACCTTGCCGGCAAAACCGCCGATGCGCATCTTCAGGCCCTTCATGTCGGCCAGGCTCTTGATCGGTTTGCGGAACCAGCCGCCCATCTGCGCCCCGGTGTTGCCCATGGGGAAGCTGATGATGTTGTAATTTGCATAGAACTCGCGCATGAGCTTGAGACCGTTGCCCTGATACATCCAGGCGCTCATCTGGCGGGAGTTCATGCCGAAGGGTACGGCGCAGCCCAGCGCGAAGGTCGGGTCCTTGCCGAAGAAGTAGTACGGCGCGGTGTGGCAGCACTCCACCGTGCCTTGCTGCACGGCATCGACCACGCCGAACGCGGGCACCAGTTCACCGGCGGCGTGCACCGAGATTTCGAACTTCCCGTTGGTCAATTCCTTGACCTTCTGCGCGAACACATTGGCGGCGCCATAGATCGTGTCGAGCGAATTGGGGAAGCTGGAGGCCAGGCGCCAGCGCACCGCCTGCTGGGCCATGACGGCCGGCGCGGAGCCGGCGGCGAGGATGCCGGCAATGCCGGCGTGTTTGACAAAGGATCGACGTTCCATGGAGTCTCCGAAAAGGAAGGTAATGAGCATCGGGATGCGATTTCTTGTGCAGGGCGAAGCTGCTGACCCGATGAAAGGATCGTAACTTCTGTAACCGACCGCATCCTTACGGGTAAGCGCGAACGATTCCTGACTTCGGCGTGAAGCTGCTTTGCTCGTCATCCATCCATTGGCCTGCGCACGCCATGAAAAAAGCCGCCCGAAGACGGCTTCACAACAGGCCGCAAGGCCATCTTGCAGACAGCACTCAGCCCGCACCGCCCACGGTCATTTCTTCGATCAACAAGGAGCCCGTGGTCTTGCTGCCGTAGGTATGCGTGTCGGCACCGACGGCCACGACCTGGCGCAGCATGTCGCGCAGATTGCCCGCGATCGTGATCTCCTGAACGGGATAACGGATCTTGCCGCCCTCCACCCAGAACCCCATGACCCCGCGCGAGTAGTCGCCGGTGACGTAGTTGACCCCATGGCCCATGAGTTCGATGGCGAACAGCCCGGTACCCAGCTTGCGCAGCATGGCACGCAGATCGTCCTTGGGCTGTGTGAGTCGGCTTTGCAGGCTCAGGTTGTGCGCGCCGCCGGCATTGCCCGTGGTCTGCAGGCCCAGCTTGCGGGCGGAGTAGGTGCCCAGCAGATAGCCTTGCACCACGCCGCCTTCCACCAGGGTGCGCTTGCGGGTGGCCACGCCTTCGCTGTCGAACGGTGAACTGCCGCGGCGCTTGGGCAGATCGGGATCTTCGATCAGATCGATGTGATCGGCCCAGACCTGCTGCCCCAGACTGTCTTGCAGAAAGGAGGATTTGCGATACAGCGCCCCGCCGCTGATGGCGTGGGTGAAGCTGCCGATCAGGCCGGAGGCCAGCGGCGATTCGAACAACACCGGGCACTTGCGCGTCGAGAGCTTGCGCGCCTTCAGCCGCGACAAGGCGCGCTCAGCCGCATACCGTCCCACCGCCTCGGGCGAGGCCAGGTCGGCGGGGTCGCATTCCGAGGTCCACCAGTAGTCGCGCTGCATGTCATCGCCGCGCCCGGCAATCGGCGCGCACGACAGGCTGTGCGAGGAGGTCGCATAGCCATCGCAAAAGCCGCGACTATTGGCCAGCACGAAGTGCGACTCCTGCGCCGAGACGCTGGCGCCCTCACTGTTCTGAATGCGCGGATCCACCGCGAAAGCGGCCTTCTCCGCACGCAAGGCCAGCTTGGCCGCGGCCTGCGGCGTCAGATCCCAGGGGTGATAGAGATCGAGCGGGGGGGCGTTCTGGCCGATCGCCAGTTGCTCGGCATCGGGCAGCCCCGCGCAGTCGTCTTCCGCGGTGTAGCGCGCGATATCGAAGGCCGCCTGGGCGGTCCGGGCAATGGCGTCGGCCGAAAAATCGGAGGTGCTGGCGTGACCTCGGCGCTGGCCGTCAAACACGGTGATGGACAGGCTCTTGTCGCGGTTGTGCTCCACGTTCTCGATCTGGCCGCTGCGCACGCCGACCGACATGCCCTGCCCTTCCGACACCTCGACCTGGGCATCCGAGGCCCCTGCCTTGCGCGCCTGGGCGAGAGCCTGCTGGGCGAGATCCTGAAACTGTGATTTGCTGTAGGCGAAACGTCCCACGATATGGCATTCCTTTTGGGCGGCCCGACGCCCCGTCCGGGATGGACAGGCGGCAAGGGCGCGCATGAAGTCAACGGATAATAAGAGCCATGAAATTCCCGCATCGCCCCATCGACTCTCCCGACGAGCAACCCGACGACCGTCCGCCGAGCAAAAGCCAGGTCAAGCGCGACATGCTTGCGCTGCAAGCCCTGGGCGAGCAGCTCATCGGCCTGCCCGCGCACACCATCCGCCAGGCCGATCTGCCCGAGCCGCTGCGCGACGCGGTGCTCGAAGCCCAGCGCATCACCGCGCACGGCGGACGCAAGCGTCAGACCCTGTACGTGGGCAAGCTCATGCGCACGACCGATGCCGACGCGGTACGCGCCATCATTGCCGCCGCCACCCAGGACGACCGGGCCAGCGTGGCGCGCATGCATGCCCTGGAACGCTGGCGCGACACCCTGCTCGCCGACGACGGCAAGCAGACCGAATTCCTCGACAAATTTCCGGGCACCGATGCCCAGCAGCTGCGCCAGTTGGTGCGTGGCGCACGCGCCGAGATCGGCGTGGACAAGCCTCCTCGGCTGACGCGCCAACTCTTTCAGTTCGTCAAGGCCGCCATCGCGGCGCACGACACCCCGAGCCATCCCGCCGATGATGAACCCCTCCCCCGCTTCTGAACCCTCCTTCGACACCGTGCGGATCGGTCTGGTGTCGATCAGCGATCGCGCCAGTACCGGCGTCTACGAAGACAAGGGGCTGCCCGCCCTGCGCGACTGGCTGGGCCGGGCGCTGCGCAACCCTGTGACCTATGTCGAGCGGCTCATCCCCGATGACCGCCTGCAGATTGCCAACACGCTTTGCGAGCTGGTGGACACCGCGCATTGCGACCTGGTGCTGACCACGGGCGGCACCGGCCCCGCGCCCCGCGATGTCACGCCCGAGGCCACGCTGGACGTGGCCGACAAGGAGATGCCCGGCTTTGGCGAACAGATGCGTCGCATCAGCCTGCACTACGTGCCCACGGCCATTCTGTCGCGGCAGACCGCCGTGATTCGCGCCAGAACACTGATCATCAACCTGCCCGGGCAGCCCAAATCGATCGCCGAGACCCTAGAAGGCGTGCGGCAGGCCGACGGGCAGACGCTGGTACCCGGACTTTTCGCGGCCGTGCCGTATTGCATCGACCTGATCGGCGGCCCGTACCTGGAAACCGATGCCGCCGTCTGCGCGGCCTTTCGTCCCAAATCGGCGCAGCGCCCGGCGCCGCCGCGCTGACCCAGCGGGCCAGGGTTGCCGAACGCCTATCCGGCCGCCGCGTTCGAGGAAGGGGCGATGCACACCCGGTTTCGCCCC
>JAJTBQ010000157.1 GCA_021286835.1 Thiomonas sp. | reverse complement strand
GGGTGCTGAATACGGCGCTCGACCAGGACGGTCACCGTCTTCTGGCGCTTGTCACTGACCACGCGGCCGACCAGCGTGCGCTGGACTTTCTTTTGTTCAGTCATGGCTTAACCCTTGGCCTTCTTTTCTTGAATCAGGGTACGAACCCGTGCGATCGCACGCTTGGTGTTGCCAAGCTGGCTCGTGTTCTGAAGCTGCTGCGTGCCCTTCTGCATGCGCAGATTGAAATGGGCCTTGAGCAGACTGTCGAGTTCGGTCTGCAGCGCGGGAATGTCCTTGGCGCGCAGTTCGGTGAGTTGAGCGGTCGATTTCATATCGCTCTCCTTAAGCGCCGATCTGGCGCGAGACAAAGATGGTGCGGAACGGCAGCTTGGCGGCGGCGAGCTCGAAGGCTTCGCGCGCGATGGCCTCGGGCACACCCTCGATTTCGTAAAGCACGCGGCCAGGCTGGACTTCCGACACGTAGTACTCGGGATTGCCCTTGCCGTTACCCATGCGCACCTCGGCGGGCTTGATGGAAATCGGCTTGTCCGGGAACACACGGATCCAGATCCGGCCACCACGCTTGACGTGACGGGAAATGGCGCGACGGGCCGATTCGATCTGGCGAGCGGTGATGCGGCCACGGGTGGTCGCCTTCAGGCCGAACTCACCAAAGGCCACGGTGGCGCCGCGTGTGGCCAGGCCCGTGTTGCGGCCCTTCTGCTCTTTGCGGTATTTGCGACGAGCGGGTTGTAGCATGAAATCTCTCCTTAAGCGCCGGTCGCACCGCCGGACTGAGCCGGTTTGCGCACGCGCTTGACTGCAACGGATTTTTCGCCATCGGCAGACGGCGCGGCGCGGCGAGCGCCAGACGGGCGAGCTGCGCCAGGACGGCGGTTGCGGCGATCATCTTCGGGCGCGGCAGGCTCGGCCTTGACCGGAACGATGGCACCCTTGGCCGGCGTATCGCCCTTGTAAACCCACACCTTCACGCCGATGACGCCATAAGTCGTCTTGGCCTCGGAGGTCGCGTAGTCGATGTTCGCACGCAGGGTCTGCAGAGGCACGCGGCCTTCGCGGTACCACTCGGTGCGCGCAATTTCGATGCCGTTCAGACGGCCCGCGGACATGATTTTGATGCCCTGAGCACCCATGCGCATGGCGTTCTGCATCGCGCGCTTCATGGCGCGACGAAACTGAATGCGCTTTTCAAGCTGCTGCGTGATGGAGTCGGCAATCAGCTGGGCATCGATCTCGGGCTTGCGCACTTCTTCGATGTCCACGGCAACGGGCACCCCAAGGCGCTTGGTCAGCTCGGCCTTCAGGTTTTCGATGTCCTCGCCCTTCTTGCCGATCACCACGCCCGGACGAGCGCTGTAAATGGTGATGCGGGCGTTCTTGGCCGGGCGCTCGATGAGCACGCGCGATACCGAGGCGTTCTTCAGACGCTTGGCCAGGTACTCGCGGACCATGATGTCTTCGCTGAGCATCTTGGCGTACTGGGTGCTCGGCGCGTACCAGCGCGAAGCCCAGCCGCGCGTGACGGCCAGACGGAAACCGGTCGGATGAATTTTCTGTCCCATGTGACGTCCTCAGTTCCCGACTTGGATATAGATATGGCAGGTGGGCTTGCTGATGCGGTTGCCGCGGCCCTTGGCGCGCGCACTGAAGCGCTTGAGGGTCGAGCCCTCTTCCACCATGATCGAAGTGACCTTCAGTTCGTCCACATCGGCGCCATCGTTGTGCTCGGCGTTGGCAATGGCCGCCTCCAGAACCTTCTTGATGATGCCCGATGCCTTCTTGGGCGAGAACTCCAGGATGTTCAGAGCGGAGTCCACTTTCTTGCCGCGGATCAGGTCCGCCACCAGCCGGCCCTTTTGGGCCGAGAGGCGAACGCCGCGTAGGGTTGCACGAGTTTCCATGTGTCTGCCTTACTTCTTCGCCTTTTTATCGGCGGGATGTCCTTTGAATGTCCGCGTCAGCGCGAATTCGCCAAGCTTGTGGCCCACCATCTGGTCGGACACATACACCGGGACATGCTGCTTGCCGTTGTGCACGGCAATCGTCAGGCCGATGAATTCGGGCAGGATGGTGGAACGACGCGACCAGGTCTTCACCGGGCGCTTGTCCTTGGTGCTGACAGCAGCTTCAACCTTTTTCAGCAGATGCTGGTCGCAGAACGGACCTTTTTTGAGTGAGCGAGCCATGTGCTATCCCTTACTTCTTACGGCGCGACACGATCATGTTCTGCGTGCGCTTGTTGTTGCGGGTGCGATAACCCTTGGTCGGCGTGCCCCACGGGCTGACTGCCACGCGGCCTTCACCTGTCTTGCCTTCACCGCCACCGTGCGGGTGATCGACCGGATTCATGGCCACACCTCGCACCGTCGGACGAATGCCTTGCCAACGGATGGCACCGGCCTTGCCGTACTGGCGCAGGTTGTGCTCTTCGTTGCTCACCTCGCCCAGCGTGGCGCGGCAGTCGATGTGAATGCGGCGAACTTCCCCGGAGCGCATGCGCACTTGGGCATGGATGCCTTCGCGTGCCAGCAGCACGGCGGAAGCACCTGCGGAACGGGCGATCTGCGCGCCCTTGCCAGGCTGCATCTCGATGCAGTGAATGGTCGAGCCCACCGGGATATTGCGGATCGGCAGTGCATTGCCTGCACGGATCGGCGCCTCGGAGCCGCTCATCAGCGTCGCGCCCACTTCGAGGTTGCGCGGCGCGATGATGTAGCGGCGCTCGCCGTCGGCGTAGCACACCAGCGCAATGTGCGCGGTACGGTTCGGGTCGTATTCGATACGCTCGACCTTGGCCGGGATGCCGTCCTTGTCGCGGCGGAAATCGACCACGCGGTAATGGTGCTTGTGACCACCGCCGCGGTGGCGCGTGGTGATGTGACCATTGTTGTTGCGGCCGGCCTTCTGGAACTGGGGCTCGAGCAGCGAACGCTCGGGCTCACCTTTGTACAGATGCGGGTGCGTGACCTTGACGACGGCGCGGCGGCCGGCCGAGGTCGGTTTGACTTTGACGACGGGCATTTAGATACCCTCCTGCGCGAAATTCAGCTCTTGGCCCGCCTTCAGGCAGACATAGGCTTTCTTGACATGATTGCGACGGCCCGTGCCACGCGCCGTGCGCTTGACCTTGCCCTTGATGTTGGCGACCTGCACCGACTCGACGTCAACCTTGAACAGCAGCTCGACAGCCGCCTTGATCTCGGGCTTGGTCGCGTCGCGCAAAACGCGGAACACCACTTGATTGCGCTTTTCGGCAACCAGGGTCGCCTTTTCGGAAATGACCGGAGCGCTGAGCACCTGCATCAGGCGCTGAGGATTGAGAACGGCTTGCGTCATGACAGCATCTCCTGAAGTTGGCTGACGGCGCCCTTGGTCATCACGACCTTCTTGTAGAACAGAAGGGACAGCGGATCGGCGTAGCGCGGCTCGACAACCAGGACATTCGGCAGATTGCGGGCGGCGAGGAAAAGATTCTCATCCGTGCCGTCGGCGATGATCATCACCGAATCGAAGCCCATCGCCTTGCACTTTTCGGCAACCAGCTTGGTCTTCGGTGCATCGACGGTGAAGCTGTCGACCACGACGAGACGACCTTCGCGCGCCAGCTGTGAAAACAGCGAGCGCATACCCGCGCGATAGGCCTTCTTGTTGACCTTGTGCGTGAAGTTCTCGTCCGGCGAATTCGGGAAGATCTTGCCGCCTCCGCGCCACAGCGGGGACGACGTCATACCGGCACGCGCACGGCCCGTGCCCTTTTGCTTCCAGGGCTTGCGGGTCGAGTGCTTGACCACCGCACGGTCTTTCTGGGCACGATTGCCCAGGCGTGCATTGGCCTGATAGGCGATGACGATCTGGTGCACCAGATCTTCGTTGAAGTCACGACCGAACACTTCGGGGCTGACATCAAACTTGTCGGCAGGCTGACCCTGCGCATTCAAAAACTCGAGCTGCATCACTGACCTCCTGCCGCAGACTTGACCGCGGGACGCAGAAACACAAAGCCAGAACGCGAACCCGGCACCGCACCCTTGACCAGAATGAGCTGGCGCGCCTCGTCGATGCGAACCACTTCCAGGTTTTGCACGGTCACGGTTTCATTACCCAATTGACCGGCCATCCGCTTGCCAGGGAACACACGCCCCGGATCCTGAGCCATACCGATGGAGCCCGGCGCACGCGTGGTGACCGAGTTACCGTGGGAGGCGCGGTTGGACGAGAAGTTATGGCGCTTGATCGAGCCGGCAAAGCCCTTGCCGATCGAGACACCCTGGGCATCCACCATCTGCCCGACCTGGAACAGCGAGGCAGGCACCGTCGCGCCAGGCGCGTAGGCAGCCGCCTTGTCGGCAGGCAGATCGAATTCCTTGAGGATTTCGGCCGGCTCCACGCCGGCCTTGGCCAAATGGCCAGCCTGGCCCTTGGTCAGGCGTGACGGCTTGCGAGAGCCGAAAGCCACCTGGACGGCGCTATAGCCATCCACGTCTTGTGTGCGCACCTGCGACACCCGATTGCCGGAAGCATCCAGCACGGTGACGGCGATGGACTCCCCATCGTCGGTGAACACACGCGTCATTCCGACCTTGCGCGTGACAAGGCCCATTGAATGTGAGCTCATTGTTTTCTCCTACCTGGCTACGATTGGCCAGGCCCGTAAGTTATTAAACGACCCAAGCCACTTGGCTGGAGTCCAGCTGTGACCTGGGCTGACGCCGAAGGCCAACTGCTTCTTTCATGCCAAAGCAAAAAAGAAAGCCGTCAATCATACATCACGCGCCTTGCGTCTAGCAAGGCGTCGCATTTACTGCAACTTGATTTCGACGTCAACGCCTGCGGGCAAGTCGAGCTTCATCAGCGCGTCGACGGTCTTGTCCGTCGGATCGACGATGTCCATCAGGCGCAGGTGGGTGCGAATCTCGAGTTGGTCACGCGACGTCTTGTTGACGTGCGGTGAACGCAGGATGTCGAAGCGCTGCAGGCGCGTGGGCATCGGCACGGGACCCTTGACGATGGCGCCAGTACGCTTGGCGGTATCGACGATTTCCATCGCGGACTGGTCGATCAGCTTGTAATCGAAAGCCTTCAGACGAATACGGATTTTTTGGTTTTGCATGATGATCTCTTCAAAGAGCGAAAACCGACGCCATGACGTGACAACGTCGGTGTATTGCGATGAACGATTTACTCGATGATCTTGGCCACGACGCCGGCGCCGACGGTGCG
>JAJTBQ010000156.1 GCA_021286835.1 Thiomonas sp. | reverse complement strand
CCGCTGCGTTTCGGTCCCGACTACCTCATTCCCAAACCCTTCGACCCGCGTCTGATGATCAAGATCGCGCCGGCGGTCGCCGAGGCTGCCGCGAAGAGCGGCGTGGCGCGCCGCCCCATCGCTGACATGGACGCCTACCGCGACAGCCTGCAGCAGTTCGTCTACCAGTCCGGTGCGCTGATGCGGCCGATGTTCAGCGTGGCTAAGAAGGCCGCGAAGAAGCGCATCGTCTATGCCGAGGGCGAGGACGAACGGGTGCTGCGAGCGGTGCGCGTGGTGGTCGATGAACATCTGGCGCGCCCCATCCTGGTCGGTCGCCCCGCGGTCATCGCCAAGCGTATTGAGCGCTTCGGGCTTAGGCTTGAGCAAGAGCGCGATTTCGACGTGGTCAACACCGATAACGACGAACGCTATCGCGACTTCTGGCAGAGCTACCACCAGCTCGCGGGGCGCAAGGGTGTCACGCCCGCCATGGCCAAGATCGAAATGCGCCGCCGCCTTACCCTCATCAGCGCCATGATGCTGCACAAGGGCGAGGCCGATGGCATGCTCTGCGGCACCTGGGGCCAGACCCACATCCACCTGCACTACATCGATCAAGTGATTGGCCGCCGCCCTAGCGCCAATGTCTATGCGGCGATGAATGTGCTGGTGCTGCCCGGACGCCAGGTGGCCCTGGTCGATACGCACGTCAACATCGACCCCACCGCCGCCGAAGTCGCCGAGATCACCAGCATGGCGGCTCAGGAGCTGCGCCGCTTTGGCATCGTTCCGAAGGCGGCGCTGCTTTCGCATTCCAACTTCGGGTCGTCCTCGGCGCCCAGTGCGGTGAAGATGCGCGAGGCGCTCGCGCTGCTGCGCCAGCGCGAGCCCGAACTGGAAGTTGATGGGGAAATGCAGGGAGATACCGCCGTCGACCCCGCCCTGCGCGCCAGCCTGCTGGCGGAGTCGACCCTGAGCGGCGAGGCCAACCTGCTGGTATTCCCGGATCTGGACGCCGCCAATATTGCCTACAACCTGCTCAAGGCCACTGCGGGGAACAACATCGCGATCGGCCCCATTCTGCTGGGAGCAGCCAAGCCGGTGCACATCCTCACCGCGTCCAGCACGGTGCGCCGCATCGTCAACATGACCGCGCTGACGGTCGCCGAAGCCAATCTCTGAGCGTGGGGGTTGCCCGCCCAAGCTGGCGTGCAACCCTGGTGGGCGGCAAAGCCTGCCTAAAAAATGGGCGAATCCTT
This sequence comes from Thiomonas sp., assembly GCA_021286835.1. GTDB lineage: Bacteria > Pseudomonadota > Gammaproteobacteria > Burkholderiales > Burkholderiaceae_C > Thiomonas. Next base: position 3,984 of record JAJTBQ010000156.1, on the reverse strand, counting down.
GTGTTTTCGTGGCGCTTTCGCTACGATTGCTGCCTTATTGAATAAGCCAGCAGCAAGCTTCAGCGCGCCTGTCGCTTGGCAATTGCTTGCATTTTTAACGCATTTGCGTCCATTTGCCTCTAATCGCGCGGAAATACGCGCTGCAGCATGAATCGCCGGTGCATTCGCTCAACGCTGCGCTCCCTGGTCCTGACCGGACTCCTGCTCGTCACATGGTCGTTCGTGACGCCGGGCGAGATGGGGGCATGGCCCAGTGCGCAGGCCCGCGAAACACCGCACCGGGCGGTGACTGTCCCGGCGATCCCGGTCATCGCAGTGGGCGATCTGCCTGTGCAGGCGCGCGATCTCTTGAAGCGGATTGAACAAGGCGGCCCGTTCGAGGGATACAAGGACGGGGTCATTTTTGGAAACTATGAGCGGCTTTTGCCCTCAAAACGTCGTGGTTTTTACCGCGAATACACCGTTCCGACTCCAGGCGCCCACAACCGGGGGGCGCGCCGCATCGTATGCGGTGGGGCCAAGCACCATCCGGAAGTCTGTTACTACACCCATGATCACTATGCCAGTTTCCGACGCATCGCTCCATGATGCCGATCCCGCCGTGCTGCTCAAGTCGGTACGGCCGAATATCGTGCAGTCGATCCGGGCTTACCGTGTCGCGCAGCTGCAGGATGCAGCCGAGACGACCGGCCAGCATTTCCTCTACGCCAACCTCTCCGAAGCGACGACCAAACAGGAAGTGCTGGAGACGATTGCACGCTCCTTTCTGTTTCCGAAGCATTTCGGCAAAAACCTCGACGCGCTGCACGATTGCCTGACCGACGTGGTGCATGGCGGCGGGCCGCAACCTGGTTTTGTCGTCGTGCTGGAGCAGCTGCCGGCGACCCAGCGCTTCGACAAGGAGGCGCGCGAGACCCTGCTCGACGTGTTTCGCGACGCCGCTGATTTCTGGGCGGAGCGCGGCATTGCCTTCAGGGTCTTCTATTCTTTTCTGTGACCCGCTCTCCTGGCCGGGAGGAGATGCGGGGCGAAGCGGTACCGGAACCCAGAGTCAAGACCGTGAAGGTCTGCACGCCATGGGAAGGGGCGTGGGCGCAATTGGTAGTGTGAAGTGGTGGCGTGAAGTCTGTGGCCGATGACGGCACGTTCGCGTGACCACCCAGATTCGCGAGTCGTCGCGCAAGCCCTTCCTGAAGACGCCCAAAACGGCGCAAGACCCAAGGGTCCTGCGCCGTTTTTCATGGCCTCTGCGGCAGCGACTGGGCCAGAGCGACGTATTCAGCCGTGCTGACTTCTTCGGCACGGCGCTGCAGGTCGAAATCGCCGCCGTAGCCCCGAGTGTCGAGCCAAGGCCCCAGGCTGTGCCGGAGCAGCTTGCGGCGCTGGGAAAAGGCGGCGGTCACCAAGGCCGAAAGCGTGCCACGATCGACCTCATCCAGCGTCGACGCCGGGCGCGGCGTCATGCGGACCACGGCGGAATCGACCTTGGGTGGCGGATCGAAGGATTCCGGCGGCACGTCGAGCAGATTGACCATGTCGTAGCGCCACTGCAGCATGACCGAGAGCCGTCCGAAATCGCGTCCGCCGTGCGAGGCCACCATGCGATCGATCACTTCCTTCTGCAGCATGAAGTGCTGATCGCGCACCCGCTCGGCCACGTCCATCAGATGAAACAGCAGCGGCGTGGAGATGTTGTAGGGCAGGTTGCCGACCAGGCGCAGGCCGGTGCCCAGGCTGGCAAAGTCGAAGGCGAGCGCGTCCGCCTCGATCAGCTCCACGCGCTCGGGCGCTTGCTGGCGCCAGCGCGCCGCGAGGTCGCGGTCGATCTCCACGGCAGCCAGGCGGGGAATGCGCTCCAGCAGCGCCCAGGTCAAGGCGCCCAGACCCGGCCCGATCTCCACCAGCCGATCCGCGGGCTGCGGGTCGATGCAGCCGACGATGCCGTGGATGATCTGCGGGTCGATCAGAAAATGCTGGCCGAATCGCTTGCGTGCGACATGGGTGGTCTGGGCCGCACCGCGCGGCCGGGCTGAAGGCCGTTTCATGCCGGCCCGCCTGGGATGCCGGGCCGGGCCACGTTTTCAGTCATTCTCGGGAATGTGCACATAGGTGCGGGCACGGACGTCGCGCACCAGTTCGTCGAAGTCCTGGGCAGCCTTCTGGCGTTGCAGAATTTCCCGCGCCAGCGCACGCTTCTGCGACAGCGCGAGCGGACGCACGGCGCGGTCGACCAATTGCAGCAGCACGACCTTGTTGCCCATGACGATGGGCTCGGAGACGTCGCCAGGATTGAGGTGCTGCAGGGCGGCGTCGAGCACGGGATCGAGCTGACCGGCTAGCACCCAGCCCAGATCGCCGCCCTTCGATGCGGTGGCCGGATCCTGCGACAGTTCCTTGGCTTTCTCGCTGAACTGCACCTTGCCCGCCTGCACGGCCTGCGCGATGTTGCCCAGCTCGGCCTTGGCGCGCAGACGCTGCGCGTCGGTGGGCGCGCTCAGCACGATCTCGCGCACATCGCTCTGCATCGCCGTGGTGGGGGCGGCGCCTTCGCCGCTGACCTGAATCAGCTTGAGGATGTGAAACCCCGCGGCGCTGCGGATGACGGGGCTGATCTGCCCGGGCTGCAGATCGCGCACGGTGTCGATGAACAGGGTGGGCAGGCGGTCGGCAGGCCGCATGCCCAGATTGCCGCCGTGCTTGGCGCCCTCGCCCTGCGAATCCTGCGTGGCGAGCTTGGCGAAATCGGCCCCGGCCTTGAGCTGCGCTTCGATGGCCTCCATGTTCTGCTTGACTGCGGCCACCTGCTCGGCGCTTGCATTCTGGGCCACGGGCAGGAAGATCTGCGCGATCTCATAGCCGGCCTGCGGGCTGGCCGACGCGGCCTCCTGCTTGGATAGGAATTCGTCGATCTGGCTCTCGGAAATCGTGGGAAGCTGTGCCATGGAGCGCTCGCGCACCCGGCTGATGAGAATCTCGCGTTTAAGCTGGTCGCGGTAGGTGCTCCAGCCCATGCCCTCTTTTTCGATGGCGCTGCGCAATTCGGGCACGGTCATCTTGTTGTTGCTCGCGACCTGGGCCGCGGCCCGATCGATCGTGTCGGCGTTCACGCCCATGCCCGTCTGCTCGGCGTACTGCGCCAGCGCGACCTCGTCGATCATCTGATTGAGGACCTGACTGCGGAGCTGGGCTTCCGGCGGCAGCGCGGCGCCCGCCGCCTGGGCCTGCTGCCGCGTGGCTTCGACCCGCAGTTGAAGGTCGTAGTCGGTGATGACCTGATTGCCGACGATGGCGGCAATGCCGTCGCTGGTGCGCGCGTTGCTGAACGTGGAGGGCAGTGCGGGCGGCGCGGCCATCGGGGGTTGCGCCGTCGATCCGCCGCTACCGTTGGCCGACAAACCTGCCCCGCCAGCGGCGCTCGGCGGAAGTCGCAAACCCTGCGCCTGCGCACAGACGGCCAGTGAGGCCAGCATCATGACCAGTAGGGTCTTATTCATAGTTCGAGAAGCGGCTAGGGGGGCCGTTGGATTGCTTGAGGATCTGGTAGCCGGGGATATTCTGCTTGAGCGCCGACAGCGGATTGTTGCCCAGCCTGGAAAAACCGACGAGTTCGAGCTGGAAAAGGACGCGGGTATACGCCGTGGCCTGGGTGAGCGAGCTGCGCTGCAGCACGATGCGGCCGATCCAGCAGCCGCCGTCGTACTCGAAACCCAGCAGGCCGTCGTTGAGGCGCTTGTCGAGAATGCTGTAGTTCGCCTGGCCCACCGAATACCAGCGCGGGCTGAGCTGCCACTGCCAGGCCGTGTTGATGTAGCGCAGCGGAATCTGGCCCGCCGCGCCGCTTTGATACAGATAGCTCGTGCTGACGGTTTTGTAAGGGGCGGGTGACCAGCGCGCGCCCGCGGCGATCTGCTGGCTTTGCCGCAGGCGCATGTTGTATTGCAGCGCGGCGTCCGCGCTCCAGTGGTTGGTGAGGTTGGCGCTGGC
>JAJTBQ010000155.1 GCA_021286835.1 Thiomonas sp. | reverse complement strand
CAGGCGCATCAGGCGCCAGCCGGCGGAGCGAGCCGCCGCGCCGCGCGATAACAAGCCATACAGGGACGGGGAATCTTCATGGACATTCTGAGTGTCATCGGCATCGTGGTTGCGCTGGGCTCCATCCTGCTGGGGCAGATGCTCGAAGGCGGCCACATCAGCTCCATCATCCAGGGCACGGCGTTTCTCATCGTCATGGGGGGCACCACTGGAGCCACCATGTTGCAGTTTCCGCTCAAGGTGTTCATGCGATCGCTCAAGATGCTGCCCTGGGTGGTGCTGCCGCCCAAGGGCGACCCGGACGAATCGATCAAGCAGATTCTGGAATGGAGCGACACCGCGCGCAAGAACGGGCTGCTCGCACTCGAAGCCGTGGTCGAGTCGGTGCCCGATCCTTTCGTGAAGAAAGGCCTGCAGATGCTGGTGGACGGCACCGATCCGGAGAAGATCCGCTCCACCCTGGAGCAGGAAATTGGGGCCGTGGAGCATCACGATACGCAGGCCGCCAAGGTCTACGAATCTTCGGGCGGTTATTCCCCCACCGTAGGCATTTTGGGTGCCGTGCTCGGCCTGATTCACGTGATGGAAAACCTGGCCGATCCGAGCAAGCTCGGGGGCGGCATTGCCGTGGCCTTCGTCGCCACGGTGTACGGCGTGGGCGCGGCCAACCTGTTTTTCCTGCCGGTGGCCAACAAGCTCAAGGCCATCGTGCACAATCGCTCCAAATTGCAGGAGATGCAGGTGGATGGCCTGGTGGCGATCGCCGAGGGCGAGAACCCGCGCATCATCGAAGGCCGTCTGCAAAGCTATTTCGCGCATTGAAGCGGCGCTGAACAGACTCGCGGTGCGCTGCGCGGCACTTGCGTTGCATGATCGGGTTCCGCCGGGAGGAACGTGAAGATGGACGAAGCGACGATCAATCCGGTGGGAGCCTATGACCCGGTCTCCCGTCTGCCCGATGGCGGCGGCCGGGGGCGGCGGGACACGCCCGAGCGCAAGCCAGGGGCGGGGCGCCCGGCCACCGATGACGCCACGCCGCCGAGCCCACCCGATGCGCCTCCTGCCGGGACGCCCGATCCCGACGCTCCCCGCGGCAGGTACATTGACGACCGAGCCTGAGCCCGATCGCACCTGAACCCCCTCCGTCCGCCCCTTTCTCGCGCCATCATGACCCTCATCCTTCTCGTCTTCGCCGCGTTGATCGTGGCCCTGCAGATCGCGCTGACCTTCACCCTCAAACGCATGCTCGACCTGCTCGCGGCCACGCGCGATCAGGTCCACGGCCTTCAACTGTGCGTCCAGACCCTGGAGCAGGAGCGCGACGCGGCAACGCCGCCGCCCTCGGCGCTGTTCACCCTGACGCCACGCGCGGAGGCGGCACCCGAGCCGGTCCAGGCCCCGGTCGCCCCTGCGGCCGCGGTCGAAGCCGTCGGACTCACCGATTTCCCGGTGCTGCACGAATCGGCCGATCTGCCTTCCGCTGACGAGGTGGGCGCGAAAGTGCGCGACCTGGCCCGCCAGGGCCTGCCGGTGCGCGAAATCGCCGAACGCTGTGGCCTCAGCGAAGCCGAGGCTGAGCTGATCATCCACCTGCGCCAGGAGCCGGTCTGAGGCCATGAGCGCGCCGGGCCGCTCCCAAGCGCTCATCCCGCAGCGCGCAGCGCGGAGGGTCGTCCTGTGACCGCGCCGGGCCGCTCCCAAGCGCTCATCCCGCAGCGCGCAGCGCGGAGGGTCGTCCTGTGACCGCGCCGGGCCGCTCCCAAGTGCTCATCCGGCAGCGCGCAGCGCGGAGGGCGTTGGCGTGAGCCTGCCGCCCGTTCTGAGCGGCGTTGCAACGGTCTCCCCCGTTGGATCGACCGGCCCCGCCCGCGCCGAGAGCGGTGCTTTCTCGGCAGCGCCGGGCACCGCGTTCGAGGCCGAAGTCGTGCAGGTTCAGCCGGCGGCTTCAGGGGCCTCGGCGGCAGCGGGCGCCGCGGCCGACGGACGCATGCAGACCCAGGTGATGCTGCGTCTGGGCAACGCGCTGGTCGCCGCGACTCTGCCCGGCACGGCGCCCCAGGTCGGCGCGCGCCTGCCGCTCATCTATCTCGGTTCGCAGAACGGTCAGGCGCAGTTCCTGCTGGCGCCGCAGCAAGGGCAGACGGCGGCCGCGCAGGCGCAGTTGTCCGGTCCCGGGCAGTTGCTCGGCTTGCTGCAGCAGATGCAGGCCGCGGGCGTTTCGCAGACCAGCACAGGGGCCGCCGGCGCGCCCGCCGCGCGCGCAGCGGCGGCGCCTGTATGGCCTCACCCCACGATGCCCACGCCGCAGGCGGCGCAACGGCTCGCGGCTGCGCTGAGCGGCAGCGGGTTGTTCTACGAAAGCCATCTGGGCGCCTGGGCGCAGGGCCAGCAGCCGCTGTCGGCGCTGTTGGCACAGCCGCAGGGCAGGCTCTCGCCCTTGCTGCAGACGGCGCCTGGGCCGCAGACCACGTCTTCGCCGTCGTCCACGCCCGCCTCACAGCCCAGCGCCGCATCCGCGACGGCTGCGAGCCCAGCACTGCAGATGCCGGACGCCGTGCCGATGCCGCGGCATGCCGCCCTGGCGGCTTACAGCACGGTTCAGAGCGGGCCTCAGGTCGCGAGCGATCCCGCCGCGCTGGCCGCACGCCTGCCCGCCGAGCTGCACGGCGTGGTCCAGCAGCAACTGCAGGCCCTGATGCAAGGGCAGGTGATTTGGGAAGGGCTGTTGTGGCCGGGCCAGACCGCGCGCTGGAGTCTGCGCCCCGATCCGGAGGATCGCGGCAGGCCGCAGACGCCCGCCGAACGTCCGTGGACGACCCAGATCGACCTCGACCTGCCGCAGCTCGGCCCGGTCCAGGCCCGGCTGCGGCTGGACGGCAATCGGGTGGATGTGGTGCTGCGCCACGACGCCAAGGTGCAGGAGCGTGTCGATGCGGCCTTGCCCCAGTTGCGCCGGGCCTTGCAGACTTCGGGTCTGGAGGTGGGCGTGCTTCAACTGGATCAGTCTTCCGGGGGAGAGGCGGCGTGAGCGATGAGCCGCCACAGGGCGGGCCGCGCGCCGAACGGCGCCAGGCCGTGGCGCTGCGCTACGACGCCGATGCCGCGGGAGCGCCAGAAGTCGTCGCCAAAGGGCAGGGTCTGATGGCCGAGGCCATCGTCGCCCGTGCCAGGGAGGCCGGCGTGTACGTGCACGAGTCGCCGCAACTGGTGCAACTGCTCATGGCCGTCGATCTCGACAGCCAGATTCCCCCCGCGCTGTATACCGCCGTGGCCGAACTGCTGGCCTGGCTCTGGCGGCTCGAGGCGGGTACCGCGCCGGACGCTCCCCCGACTTTACATTTGCCTTGAGCGCGCTGGAATACGATTCACTGAAACATTCAAAAAACCAATTCTCAGACTCGCTCATGACCACCATTTCCGACCAGGCGCGCGCCACCCTCAAGCGCTTGCTCGAACTCAAGCTTCAACCCACTCCGGACAACTATCGGCGCGTCTTTGATAGCCTGCAGGGCGGCTCCATGGCGCCCTCGTCACCGCAGGTCGAGTCTTCGGACTGGGGCAAGGCGCTGCAGCGGCTGATCGAACAGTGGGAGCGCTCGCAGCAGGGGCTGTCGCAACTGCAGAAGCGCCAGCAGATCGACCATCTGGGCAGCCTGCCTTCGGCCGATGCGCTCTGGGCCGAACTTGGGCAACTGCTCGATCGTTGGAGCGCGCTACCCGCGCGCAACGGGAGCCAGCCCGCTTCCCGCCCAATCGAGCTGCGCGAGGCCGATGCCCGGCGCGATGGCAGCGATTGGCGCGCCTTGCTGTTGCAGACCCTCAAGCATGGCGTGCAGCCTTTTTGCGACCCCAACGGCGTCCAGCATCTGCTGCGGGCGCTGATGGCCGCGGTGGACGATGCGGCAGCGCAGCCCTCCGAGCTGGGAGCGCAGGCGCGCGAGGTCTGGCTGGCCATCGACCGCGAACGGTCCAGCGAAGACGCGGTGCGCAACGGCCTGATCGAACTGGTCAAGCTGCTGCTCGGACACCTGGGCGATCTCGTGCCCCAGGCCTGGGTGGGCGTGCAGGCCACGGCCATCAGCGAGCAGTTGCAGCTTCCGCTCGAACCGGAACGCATCGAGCAGGCGCAGAACGCGGTGCGCGACCTGCTGGTGCGCCACAGCGTGCTGCGCAAGAGCGAAGACGACGCCCACAACACCGCCAAGGCGCTGATCGACCTGCTGGTGCGAAAGCTGGGCGACTATGCGGCAGAAGGCGGCGAGTACAACCAGCGCATGGAAGCCCGGCTGAATCAACTGCAGAGCAGCCGCGAGTGGGACGAAATCCGTGAACTGGTGCAGGACGTGCTCGAAGACAGTCGCAGCATGCAGAAACGCAGCGGCGAGCTTGGCGTCCATCTGGCCGAGGCGCAGCGACAGGCCCAGGCGGCGCAGGAGCGCATCCGCTCGCTGGAAGGCGAACTGGAGCAGGCCAGCCAGCAGTTGCAGGAAGATCCGCTCACCGGCGCGCTCAACCGCCGTGGTCTCGATGCCGAATTCAGCCGCATGCAACTGCGCACCGTGCACCAGCGCGCACCGCTGACCCTGGCGCTGCTCGATCTCGACCATTTCAAGGCCGTGAACGACACCCACGGCCACGATACGGGCGACGAGGTTCTCAAGGCCCTGGTCACGCTGGCCCGCCGCCTGATCAGACCCAGCGACCGCGTGGCCCGCATGGGGGGTGAGGAGTTCATGCTCATGCTGCCGGATACGCCGGTCCAGCAATCGCTGGTGGTGATGCAGCGGCTGCTGGCCGCGTTCAGCGACCAGACCCTGGTGCACGATGCGGGCGGGCGCCGCATTCCTCTGAGCTTCAGCGCCGGTGTCGGCGAACTGTGCCCCGGAGAAGACTTCGCAGCGGTCTATCAGCGCGTCGACGCGGCCTTGCTGCAGGCCAAGCAGGCGGGGCGCAAACGGGTCGAATTCGCCGTGCCCTGCGACGGTGCCAAGGCAGGTGGAAGCCTGCCCAAAAGCGCGTTGCGCTACTTCACGCTGCGGGGCTGAACGCCCGCCGGGGTCAGCCCTGCGGGTCGCCGCGCCCGCATTCCAGGCGGGAGATGAACACGTCCTTGCCCGCATCTTCCGGTCGACGGCCCGCATGGCAGGTCTGGACCTCGCAGGTGAAGTGCGCCAGCGTGCCGAGTTCCTCCAGCACCTGCCCCACCGTCAGGCCCATGCCCGGATCGAG
>JAJTBQ010000154.1 GCA_021286835.1 Thiomonas sp. | reverse complement strand
GCCTTCTGGCTTGAGAAAATGCTGGAAAACGCCTGGCAGTTCGACTGGCAGCCAAATGCCTGAACAGCCCTGAGGCCGCGTCCGCGAGGGGCGTTGTCCGTACAGCCCTGAATGGCACTGCCCTAGATTCGCCGCTGCACCAGCAGGCGGTAGGCCAGCAGGTAGAGGGTGACAAACACCACGCTGCAGACCATGAGCACATGGGTCTGTCTCCACCACAACATGGCCGGACCCACGCTGAATGCGGCGACGGCCCAGAGGTAGGGCGAGGTCGCGGCATTGCGGCGCAGCCTGGGGTCCGGATGATCGTCCTGATCGACCAACCTCGTCAGCCGCCAGTACACCAGATGATGGAGATGCAGCGTGTCGGGCGCGGTGCCGGCGCGTTGGCGGAACTTGCGGCGCCATAGCGAATAAAGCAACTCCCACACCGGGTACATCAGCACCATCAGCGCAAACCAGGCGGAGACCGCCGGGTTGCGGGTCACCAGCAGCACGCTGAGCAGCGCCATCCAGAAGCCGAGCAGATACGCGCCGGTATCCCCCAGGAAAATCTGGCCGCGCGGCCAGTTCCAAAACAGAAAGCCCAGCAGCGCGCCGATGGCTGCGAGACTCAGTGCCATCACCAGCACGTCGCTGACCTTGAACGCCACATAGCCGATCGCGCCGAAGATCATGAAACTCACCATGCCGGCCAGGCCGTTGTAGCCATCGATCATGTTGACCGCATGGGGCAGGGCGCTGATGGCCACGAGCGCGATGAGCCCGCCCAGCACCGGCCAGGCCAGCAACCATGCATCCACTGGCCATAGCCCAAGCCGGTTGACGGTGGCGCCGAGCAGCCAGACCGACAGGCCCGCGGCGAGCACAGTGGCGAGCGCCCGCCAGATGGGCGGCACATGGCGGCGCAGATCTTCCACCATGCCGGCCAGCAACACCGGCGCGATGGCGATGGCCAGGCGGCCGGTGTAGGGCGCACTGACATAGTTGAGGTGCATGAGCCACATCATGCCGACTGCCATGCCCAGCGCCATGGCAAAACCGCCGGTGCGCGGGGTCGGGTGCTTGTGCCACTTCTGTATGCCCTGGGTCTCGTCCAGGCCGAAGTGCCTTCGCCGTCCCAGCACGATGAGGACGGCACAGCCCAGCCAGCAGAGCAGGGCGGACAGGGCGGTGGCGTGAAGCATGGGCTGCGGTCGGAAAACGCGAGAAGGCCTCATTGTGCCTTGGCCTGGGGCCCCTCCCGCCGATGGCACACCCGCCATACTGCAACCAGCCGTCGCCTACACTGCTGCCCATGTCTGCATCCTTCTCATGGCCTTACGAACTGCTCATCGGCTGGCGCTATACCCGCAGCGGGCGGCGCAGTCGGCGCAACGGCTTCATTTCCTTCATTTCTGCGGTCTCCGTGGGTGGCATCGCCCTCGGGGTGGCTGCGCTGATCGTGGTCATCTCGGTGATGAACGGGTTTCAAAAGGAGGTGCGCGACCGGATGCTGAATGTCATTCCGCACATCCAGATTCTCAACGTCAACGGTCAGGCACTGCCCGACTGGCGCGGCGTGGCGCAGCAGGTCAAGCGCAATGCGGCCGTGACGGGTGTGGCGCCGTTCGTGCAGGGGCAGGCCTTGGTGGCGCAGGGCAGCCAGCTGCAAGGTGTGCTGGTCTGGGGCGTCGAACCGGCCGAGGAGACGCAGGTCTCGCAGATTCCCGAGCACATGGTGGCGGGCAGTCTGGCTGCGCTCAAGCCGGGCGACTTCGGCGTGGTGCTGGGCAATGAACTGGCCAATGCCCTGGGGGTCACGCTGGGCGACCAGATCACCATGGTGGTTCCGAGCGGCTCCATCACACCGGCCGGCATGATTCCCCGCCTGCGCACCCTGAGGGTGGTGGGCCTATTCAATGTCGGCCACTACGAGTACGACAGTACCCTGGCGCTGGTGAATCTGCAGGATGCCAGCGCGCTGTTCCGCACCGGCGGGCCGACCGGCCTGCGGGTGCAGACGCGCAACATGAATGACGCGCCGCAGATCGCGCAAGATCTGCAGCGCGCGCTGCCACCCGACCTCGTGGCGCAACCCTGGACCGAGCAGAACCGCACCTGGTTCGAGGCCGTGGTGATCGAGAAGCGCATGATGTTCATCATCCTCACGATGATCGTGGCGGTGGCGGCGTTCAATCTGGTGTCCACGCTGGTCATGACGGTGACGGACAAGCTGGCGGATATCGCCATTCTGCGCACGCAGGGCGCGAGCCCCGCATCCATCATGTCCATCTTCCTGCTGCAGGGCGCGGTGACAGGTTTTCTCGGCACCTTTGCCGGCGTCGCGCTCGGTTGTCTGATCGCGTTCAACCTCGATCCCATCGTCTCCTTCCTCGAAGCCGTGCTGCACACTCAATTTCTGCCGCGCAGCGTGTACCTGATCCACACCATGCCCAGCGATCCGCGGTTTGGCGACATCGCCACCATCACCGTGGCGTCGCTCGTGCTGTCCTTGCTGGCCACGCTCTATCCCAGCTGGAGCGCCTCCCGGCTGCAGCCGGCGCAGGCACTGCGGTACGAGTGAGGACCTGAACCGATGCTCCACCTGCTGCTCGCCGATCTGCCCCTGTCTGCCCCGGCCTTCGGTCGGCTGCTGATCGAGCCGGGCCTGCCGGCGGCCACCGCGCTTTGTCGCCAGGCCGTGGTGTTGGAGCAGGAAGCGCCGCGCGAAGACGCCCAGGCTGCCTGGCTGACGCCGTCCGAACGCTGGCTGCTGCACGCCTTGCAACTCGACGGCGCCGACACCGAGCAGGCACCTTGGGCACGCCTGGCCGCGCTGGCCGATGGCGTGTCGGACGACTTTCCTGATGACCAGCCGCTCGGTCTGCTCACCCCGGCTCATCTGCGCCTGGGGCGCGACAGTCTTTCGCTCACCGATCCCAACGCGCTCGACCTCACCGTGGACGAAGCGCAACAACTGTTCGCTGCGGTCGAGCCTTTGTTTGCCAGCGCCGGCTGGCAGCTCCGCTGGGTCACGCCGCTGCGCTGGTATGTCGCGCACGCCAGTTTGCGCGACGTCGTCACGGCAGGCGTGGCGCGGGCGCAAGGCCGCAGTGTGGCGGCGTGGATGCCGGGCGGCCCGGTGGCCCGGCCCTGGCGGCAATTGCTCACCGAGGTGCAGATGACCTGGCAGCACCACGACGTCAACGAATCGCGCGAGCAACGCGGCCGTCCAGACGTCAACACCCTGTGGATCCACGGTTGCGGGCCGCTGTCGCCCGACTGGCGCAGCCCCATGCGTCTCGCCGAACCCGATCAGGTCTTGAGCGACCCCGCGCTGGAAGCGGCGCTGCGTGGCTTGGCCCTGCGGCCGCGCGCAGGTGCCCTGGACCGCCTGCACATCCTCGACGCCCATGCCTTGCTGGCCGCCGATCCTGTGGAGGGCCTGCGCCAGCTCGATGCACAGCTCGCTGCGGCCCTCCAGCAGGCGATCGGACAGGATGGAGGCGCGCGCCTGACCCTCGCTGGCGAACAACGCTGGCGCACCGTGCAGATTCGCCGCCCGCAAAGCTGGAAGTTCTGGCAGCGGGTCGAGCTGCCGAGTCTTTTCAGCGACTTGTAAAGGGCGTTTCGGGGCGCATGGTGTCGCCCGTCTCACGCCCGCAGGATCATCAAAACAGCACAGCCGCCTTCTGCAGGGCGATGTAGACGCCGATGAAGAAGGGAATGCCGACCGCAGCCCAGGCCAGCACGCCACCCAGGCCAAAGCCGCCGCGGGCCGCGTGTTCGGCATCCCCGGCAATCCGGTCCTCGTGTTTGAGGGCGCGTTCGCGCGCCAGCTCCTCGGCCGTCATGCGGTACTTGGCATGCACCGGGCGCACCAGCAGGTTCAGGACGAAGCCCACCAGCAGCAGACCGGCCAGAATGTAGAGGGTGCGGTCGTAGACCAGGCTCTTCGCCACGCCGGCGTCGATCTGCGTCTGGCGGATCGCCGCGATCAGGAAGGGGCCAGCCACGCCCGCGACCGACCACGCCGTGAGCAGGCGGCCATGAATGGCACCGACCATCTGCGTGCCGAACAGATCGGCCAGATAGGCGGGCACCGTGGCGAAGCCGCCGCCGTACATGGTCATGATCACGCAGACGGCGAGGATGAACAGGCCCGCCGCACCGGTATGACCCAGTGCGGGCAGGCTGGCATACAGCGCCACGCCGAGCGCGAAGAACACCGCGTAGGTTGCCTTGCGGCCGATGTAGTCGGACAGTGCGGCCCAGAACAGGCGGCCTCCGCTGTTGAACAGGCTGATCAGGCCGACCAGGCCGCCTGCCGCAGCCACCAGGGCGGCTTTCTGCGTGGCGTCCAGCGCCGCACCACTGTCCAGGCCGATGAGACGGCCGCCGAACACATCCTGCAGCATGGGGCTGGCCATGGCGATCACGCCGATGCCGGCGGTCACGTTCAGGCAAAGGATCCACCACACCAGCCAGAACTGGGGCGTCTTCCAGGCCTTGTTCAGATGAACCTCATGGTCCGTGATCATGGTGTTGCTGCCCTTGGCCTTCGGCGTCCATCCCAGAGGCTTCCAGCCTGTGGGTGGCACGCGGAAGCCGAAGGCCCCCGCGGCCATGATCACGAAGTAGAGAACACCCATGACGATCAGCGTGGGCGCGACCCCTTGCGCGCTGGTTGCGCTGAAGTGCTTCATCAGGGCCACGGCCAACGGTGCACCGATCATCGCGCCACCGCCGAACCCCATGATCGCAAAGCCGGTGGCCAGGCCGCGGCGGTCGGGGAACCACTTGATGAGCGTGGAGACCGGGGCGATGTAGCCCAGCCCCAGCCCGATGCCTCCCAGGACACCCGAGCCCAGGATCACCAGCCAGAGCTGATGCGTGGACACGCCGATGCCTCCCAGCACCAGCCCACCGCCCCAGCACAGTGCGGCGATGAAACCGGCCTTGCGCGGGCCCGCATGCTCCAGCCATGCACCCCAGATCGCAGCAGAAATGCCGAGAAAGGCGATGAACACTTCGAAGATGTGCGTGACCGAGGGCACGCCCCAGTTGCAGCTGGTGCTGGTGAGCTGGGCCCAGAAACCCAGATCGCCGCAGATCGCGGGATCGGTGCCTTCGAGCAGTTTGCTCATCGGCAGCCAGAACACCGAGAAGCCGTAGGCCATGCCGATGCACAAATGAATGGCCAGCGCCGCCGGCGGAACCAGCCAGCGGTTGAAGCGGGGACCTGCGACCGTGCGCTCACG
>JAJTBQ010000153.1 GCA_021286835.1 Thiomonas sp. | reverse complement strand
TCAACATCCAGAATCCGGCCATCCAGACGTTGTCGACCTCCAGAACCTGCACGGCAAACCCCGCAATCACCAGCATGGCCATGGGAAGCAAGGCCAGCAAGGGGTGACGCACCGGATGGCGCACATCGGCCAGCCACTCCCCGCCGTGCCGATACGCCCTGATCACGGCGAGCACCATGAGCAAGGCGAGCGCAGCGATGGCGGCCCAGCCCAGCACCTGCGAGATCATGGCCGCGGGCTCGCCCAGCAGGACCGTGGCCTGATGCCAGGCCAGCGCCAGTCCGCCCCAGCCGAGAACCACGGCAAACCAGCCGGGTGCGAGAAACTTGAGCCAGGGCCGGGTCGCGCGCGCCATCACATTTCCCGATCAGCCGCAGCAGTTGGCTTTGGAGTCGGGCACGCCCAGTTTGCGCAGGAAGAACCCGAGCGGGCACAGATTGGTGAAGCCGAACTGCAGCAGATTCGCGCCCACGAAGGCGGTGAACAGCAGGAACCACTGCGACACATAGATCGGGCTGGCAGGCGCGCCGAGCAAAACCGAGAGCAGGATGAACGTGCCGGCGATGACACGGATATAGCGTTCAACAGTCATTTCAAAATCTCCAAGGTTGTGAATATCGGGACCGGGCGTTGCACTGAGACTCAGGCCGCCGGCGCAGGTTCGACCGGCGCGGCAGGCGCCTTGGGGGGCGCCTTGGGCTTCACCCGTATCTGCCAGACGTAGTAGAGCAGAGGGATGACGATCAGGGTGAGGATGGTCGACAGCAGGGTGCCGAAGATCAACGACACGGCCAGCCCGCCGAACACCGGATCGGACACCATGATGGCTGAACCGAACATGATGGCCAGCGCCGTGAGCAGAATGGGCCGCAGCCGCACCGCCCCAGCCTGCGCGACCGATTCCTGCAGGCTGTAGCCGCGGGCACGGTAGTCGAGGATGAAGTCGATCAGCAGCAGCGAGTTGCGCACCACGACCCCGGCCAGCGCGATGACGCCGATCATCGAGGTGGCGGTAAACGACTGGTGCGTGAGCCAGTGACCGGGGAACACGCCGATCAGGGTCAGCGGAATCGCCCCCATCACGATGACCGGTAGCAGGAAGGACTTGTAATACGCCACCAGCAGCAGGTAGATGAACACCAGCGCCACCATGAAGGCCGCCCCCAGATCGCGGAAGACGTCGAGCGTCAGGCGCATTTCCCCGCCCCACAGCAACTGGTAGCCCTTGAGATCGCTGGCCGGGGTCTCGGTGAAGCCGAGATTGCCGGTCGTGAAGGTGGTGCCGTTGGCCAGCTTTTTGCCGTCAAGCATCGAGTTCAGGCTCAGCGTGGCATAGACCGGGCTGGAATGAATCATCTCCCCGCCGACATAGACCACCGGATGCTGGTCGCGGGTGTAGATGGGTTTGGCCAGCGTAGCCTTCTCCACCGTGGCAATGCTGGACAGCGGAATGATCTTGCCCTGGGCGTTCTGCAGCGGCACGTCGAGCAGTTGCTGCGGGCTCTGGCGATCGGCGCGCGGCACGCGCACGATGATGTTGACCGGCTCCAGCGCGTTGCCGTCATGCACCGCGCCCACCTTCAGGCCAGAGACATAGTTGTGCAGCAACTGGATGACCTGCCCCGGCACGATGCCCGACATCGCGGCCTTCTGCCGATCGATCTTGATGCGGTATTCCGAGGTCGTCGCGGTGACGGAATCGTCCTGATTCATTAGGCCGTAGACCTTGTCGAAATCGCCCAGCACGTCCTTGGCGGAGGAACGCAGGGTGTCGTAGTTCGGCCCATACAGCTCGGCCATCACCTGCGCGCGCACCGGCGGCCCGGGCGGCGTCTCGAACAGCTTGATGAAGGTTGCGGGGAAGCGCGCGCGCACCGGGGCCAGTTGGTCGTAGAGCTTCTGCACGATTTCGTGCGACTCGACCGAACGCTCGGCCTTGCCCACCAGGTTGACGCGAATCTGCGCGAAGTTGTCGCCACGCTTGAGCATGTCGCCGCGCACCAGCGATGCGAAGTCGATCGGTGCCGCCTGCCCGACGAAGGTCTGATAGTCCACCACATAGGGATTGGTGGCCAGCACATCGCCGACCGCGCGCGCCACCTGATCGGTGCGCTCAAGCGTCGAACCCGCGGGGGTGTCGATCTGCACCAGGAAGGTATTGGTGTTGTCGTTGGGCAGCATCTTGAGTTCGACGCCCAGCGCGGACAAGGGCCCGTTCATCCCCGAAGGCCGGATGAACTGCCAGGCGGGCATGAACATGGCCGCGATGAGCAGCACCAGCACTGCGAGGAACATGAGGTTGCGCCGTGTTCGGCTGCGCAACATCGGCTCGATGAGCTTCAGATAGGCCGAATGCAGCTTGTCCTGCTTGTGCGCGCCGGCCTCTTCCAGGTTGCGGCTGTGCGCCAGGGCTTCGCGCGCGGCCTTCTTGCTCAGCCAGACGCGCGCCGCCCAGGGCACCACGGTATAGGCCAGGATGAGCGAGGCGATCATGGCCACCGGCACATTGATGGGGATGGGGCGCATGAACGGCCCCATCATGCCGCTGACGAATGCCATGGGAATGAAGGCCAGGATCACGGCCAGCGTGGCCATATTGGTGGGATTGCCGATTTCGTTGGTCGCCAGCACCACGGTGCGGTTGAAGTTCTTGACCGGCCCGCCATGCAGGTGTCGGTGGATGTTCTCGATGACGACGATGGCGCCATCGACCAGCAGGCCCAGCGAGAGGATGAGCGCGAACAGGGTGATGCGGTTGATGGTCTGGCCGACGATCAGGTCCACCGTCAGCACGGCGAACAGCGTCAGCGGCACGGTGAGCGTGACAATGCCGGCCTCGCGCCAGCCGAGGAAGAACCACAGCAGCAGCGACACGCTGACGATGGCGATGCCCAGATGCTCCACCAGCGTGTTCACCGCCTCATTGGCCTTATGCCCGTCGTCGCGGGTGATGGTGACATGCACCCCCTGCGGCAGGGCATAGCTTTCGATCTCGCCGAGCTTGCTCAACACGTCATGCACCACGACCACGGCGTTCGTGCCCGATTTCTTGGCGATGGCCAACGTGACCGCGCTCATCTCCTGGCCCTGCGGCTTGCCCTTGGCGGCCATGCCCCAGGCGAAGTGCGAAAGATCGTCGACCTGCTCGGCGCCCTCGGTGACCTTGGCCACATCCTTCAGGTAGACCGGCTTGCCGCCCGGCGCGCCGATCAGGATGTCGCCCACCTGCTGCGCATTGCCGAGGAAGCTGTCGATGCGGACCGGGGTGACCTTGTTGCCGTCGACCAGGTTGCCGATGGGCGCAGCCGCATTGCTGCCCTGCAGAATCTTGTCGAGTTGTTCGAGAGGAATGCCGGCGGCCGCCAGCTTGCTCGGCGAAATCGCCACGTTCACGGCCCGGGGCGCGCCGCCCACCACTTCGGTGAACGACACTCCGGGCACGTTGCGCAGATGGGCCAGCACCTTCTCACCGACATCGCGCAGCTGCATGCCATTCATCGTGGCCGAGGAGAGCGTGAGCGTGAGGATGGGCACGTCGTCCACATTGATCGGCTTGATCACCGGCTGCATCGCCCCGGGGGGGATGCGGTCGAGGTTCTGCATCAACTGGTTGTACATCTTGACCAGGCTTTTCTCCTGGTCTTCGCCCACCTTGAACTGCACCGTGACCACGCCGAAATCGTTGGTCGCATAGCCATAGGTGTGATCGACGCCGGACATCGAGGCCATGATGGCTTCGAGCGGCTTGACCACCAGATTCTGGATCTCCTGCGGCCCGGCGCCCGGCTTGGCGACGATGATGTTCGCCGCCGGCACCACGATCTGCGGGTTGTATTCGCGCGGCGTGATCAACAAGGCCAACACCCCGGCAAGGGTGAGACCGACCATGATCAGCGCGGTGATTTTCGATTCGATGAAGGCGCGGGCCAGTTTGCCCGCGCTATTCATGGGAGCCGCATGTTCAGCCACGGTTGCCTCCGCCGATCTTCACGCCGTTTTCCACCGCGGACAGATTGCTGGTGACCACGGTGTCATCCGCATTCAAGCCAGCCTGAATCTCGACCTCCGCGCCCAGCTCGGCGCCGAGACGGACCAGGCGGAAATGCGCAATGCCGTCCTTGTCCACCACGAACACGCCGGTCATGCCGGCGCGATCGACCACCGCGCTCAGCGGCACGCGCAGCTGCGGCGAACTGCCCACGGCAAAGCCCACGCGAACGAAGCTGCCGCTGTCCAGCCCGGAATCGGCGGGCAGGTCGATCTTGACGGTGTGGGTATGACTCACGGGATCGGCCACCGGCACCGCCTGGGCAAGGGTGCCCTGCAGGGTCTTGCCATGGGCCAGGACCTGCACCTTGTCGCCGACCTTGATCTTGCCGAACACCTCGCCCGGCACCTGCGTCATCACCTGCAGCTTGCCCTGACCTTCAATCACCAGCACCGGACGGCCGGGCGCGGCGAGATCGCCCTGATTCGCCATCTTCTGCACCACCACACCCGAGATCGGCGAGGTGACCGAGGCGTAACGCATCTGGGCCGAGGCCGTGCCATAGCCGGCCTGCGCCGCCGCGACCTGCTCTTGCGCAACCTGATAGCGCAACTGGATCTGATCCCACTGCTGCTTCGGAATCGCCTGCTCTTTGTACAGATTGCCGAAGCGCTCGTAGTCGGCCTTGGCGTTGGCCAGATTGGCCTGGGCCTGGGCCAGCCCGGCTCTAGCCTGGGCCACCTGCCCCTGGATGTCGGTGGGATCGACCTGGAACAGCAGTTCCCCCGCCTTCACCGTCTGCCCTTCCTTGACCGTGAGGGTGCGGATATAGCCCATGAGGCGCGAGGCCACCTGCACCTGATTGCTCGACATCACCGTACCCGACAGCAGCGTGAGATTCTGCTGATCGCTCGACGCCAGCTTGAGGGTTTGCGCCGCAACGACGCGCGGCGCAGCGGACGTTTGCGCCGTGTCGGTCTGGTGACCGCAGGCCGACAACAAGACCGTGGACAACACAAGCGCCAAGGGTGCGCGGCGCAGCAGGGGCAGAACGGAAGGATTCATGGCAGTCATGCGAAAAGATCGGAATGCGTTTACGGATCAAGAGACCGGATCGAAAGGCAGTCGAGGGACGCCGCGCTCAAAGGTCCCACATCATCGGTTCAAGGCTTGCTGGCGGCGGGCGCGGACGCAGGGGCTTGCGCGGCCGGAGCAGAGGGCTGAACGGGCTGGATGGCGTCGAGCGAGAGGTCTCCGAGCGCCAGGCGCAGCGCCGCCCGCTGCAGGTTGACCTGCTGCCGGGCCAGAATCAGATCGGCCCGCGCCT
>JAJTBQ010000152.1 GCA_021286835.1 Thiomonas sp. | reverse complement strand
GGCCCGCTGCTGCGCATGCAGCTCACCGATCTCACCGGCATCAACGTGCGCATGCTCGCGCGGCTGCAGGCACAGGGCATCCACAGCGTGGAGCAGCTCTGGCAGGCGCGCCGCGAGCAACTGCGCGTGGTGTGGGGCGGCATGGCGGGCGAGGCCTTCTTCGATCGCCTGCACGGGCTGGCATCGGGCATTCAGACCGCCAACCCCCGGCGCTCGCTCGGCCATTCCCATGTGCTCGCGCCCGAGATGCGCAGCGCCGAGGGCGCGCTGGCCGTGCTCGACCGCCTGACGCAGAAAGCCGCGATGCGTCTGCGCCGCGAGCAATTGCTGGCCGGCGCCATGACCGTGATGCTCAAGCTCACCCGCCGCCACGGCGAGCGCCTGCGTCCCGAGCGCGGCGCCCGCATCACTCCCACGGCCGACACCCGCGCCCTGCTGCACACCCTGCGCGGGCTGTGGCCCGGCATGGTGCCGCAGGGCTGGGCGCCCATGAAGGTCGCCATGCTGCTGCACGATCTGCGCCAGCCCGGGCAGACCAGCGCCAGCCTGTTTGCCGACGATGTGCCCGGCACCGGGGCCGAGCAGGCCGCGCTGTGGAGC
Source organism: Thiomonas sp. (assembly GCA_021286835.1). GTDB lineage: Bacteria > Pseudomonadota > Gammaproteobacteria > Burkholderiales > Burkholderiaceae_C > Thiomonas. Next base: position 4,721 of record JAJTBQ010000152.1, on the reverse strand, counting down.
GCGGTCGATGCCCTCAACGTGCGCTACGGCCGCCACACCGTCTATTGCGGCAGCGGCCACCAGGGCCGCGCGGAAGCCCCCATGCGCATCGCGTTCAACCACATCCCCGATCTGGAGACGGAGGGCTGAGAAGGGTGAGTGCAGAGCCCCACGGCTGCGGCGAAAATGCTGCGACACAGTCCTCCACCCACAACCTCTCTGGGAGTCCCCGATGCCCACACGCATCCTGCTCGTCCGTCATGGCGAGACCCGCCTGACGCTGGAAGATCGCTTTGCCGGATCGAACGATGAGCCCCTCTCCGACGAAGGGCGCGAGCAGGCCGCCAGCCTGGGCCTGCGGCTATCGAGCGTGCCCATCGCCGCGGCCTACGCCAGCCCGATGGCCCGCACGATGGAAACCGCGCAGCTCGTGGCCGCCCCGCATGGTCTGCCGGTTCAGACCGCCGCCGCGCTGCGCGAGATCGACTACGGCAACTGGGAAGGCCTGACCCGCGATGAAGTCATCGACCGCTTTCCGCAGGCCTACGGCCTGTGGGAGGAAGACCCCCTGCTGGTGGCGCCCGAAGGCGGCGAGTCGGGCTTGAGCGTCATCCATAGAGCGCTGCCCTTTGTGCGCGAGATCATCGAGCGGCACCGGCATCAGACCGTGCTGGTCGTCTCGCACAAGGGCACCAATCGCCTGCTCGTCAGCAGCCTTCTGGGCCTGGACGCGCGCGGCTACCGGGAACGCCTCGATCAAAGCCCCGCGGCGCTGACCATTCTCGATTTCATGAACGAGGTCCGCCCGCGTCTCAAGCTGTTCAACGACATCTCGCATTACCAATCGTTCCCCGACCGCGAGATTTCCGAACGCATCTCGAAATGGTGGCGCCCGACGACGGAGCGTTGAGCGCGTCTCGGGAACGGGTGTGAACCCCAACGGTGGCTACGGCGTCGCGTCCGGCACAGCCTTGGATGCGGCAGTGCCGACTTCCGGCGCGGTGGCGAGGTGCAGTTGCGCGTCGCCCTGGAGGATGTCTTCCAGCTCGGCGCGGGCGTCTTTCGACAGGGCGACGAGCGCGGCCTGATCGTGCGAGACGGCCTGCTGGCGGTCGAGCAGGCGCAGGTCGTGGGCGGTGAACAGCGCGACCACACGATCGGCATCGACGTCGGGCTGCACGGTCTGCAGCGCCCGCCGTCCCAGCTCCACGCTGGTGCCCCAGGTTTCGCGCAGCACCTCTTTCACGCCGAGCTCGCGCAGGCGCATGAGATGGGTGCGGTTGCGCGCCCGCGCCAGCAGCGGCACGTCGGGGAAGTGGGTGCGCAGCAGCTCGGCGATCTTCAGGCTGGCCTCGACGTCATCGACGGCGAGGACGAACAGCCGGGCGTCCTGCACATGGGCGGCGCGCAGCAGCGACAGGCGGGTGGCGTCGCCGTAGTAGATCTTGTTGCCGAACTGGCGCACGAAGTCCACCTGTTCGGCGCTGGCATCCAGCGCGGTGAAGGCCACGCCCTGAGCGTTGAGCAGCCGTCCGACGACCTGGCCGACGCGCCCGTAACCCGCGATGACGACGGGCTGGCCCGGTTCGTCGATGGTGCTGAACGGCGGCGCCTGCCGGTTGCGCGCCCACGGCTGGATCAGCCGGTCGTTGAGGATGAGCAGGAACGGCGCCAGGGCCATGGAGACGGCCACCGCCACGGTCAGCAGCTCGGCGGTGGCGCCGCTCAGCAGGCCGTTTGCGCGCGCGCTGGCAAACAGCACGAAGGCGAACTCGCCGCCGCAGGCCAGCACGATGGCCAAGGGACGGCTGACCGCGTCGTCGCCGCCGATGAGCCGCCGTCCCGCATAGAGCGTGAGCGCCTTGAGCAGCAGAATGCCCGCCCCCAGGCCGAGAACTTGCAGGGGTTGGGCCATCACCAGCGGCAGCGCAATGCCCATGCCCACCGCGATGAAGAACAGGCCGAGCAGCAGACTCTCGAAAGGCTCGATGGCCGCCTCCAACTCATGGCGGAATTCCGAATCGGCCAGCAGCACCCCGGCGAGAAAGGCACCCAGCGAGGCTGACAGGCCCACGCTGTTCAGCCCCACGCCGATGCCCACGGCGCCCAGCAGCGCGGCGGCGGCGAACAGTTCGCGGTTGCCTCCGCCGAACCGCGCCACGTAGCGGAACATGGTGGCCAGCACCGGCCGACCGGCCAGGGCCACGGCCAGCAAGGCGGCCAGGGCGGGCCAGCCCGGGGCATGTCCCCCGGCGCCGGTGAGGGCGAGCAGCGCCAGGATGGGAATGACGCTCACGTCCTGGAACAGGAGGATGGCGAAGGTTTCGCGGCCGAAGCGCGTGGTCAGCTCCCGGCGCTCGGCCAGCAGCGGCAGGATGTAGGCGGTGGACGACATCGCCAGCGCCACGCCGACCAGCGCCGCGCCCGTCCACCCCAGGCCCAGCGCCGCGGCCAGGGCCGCGACCGGCAGCGCCACCCCGGCCATCTGCAGCGCACCCAGGCCGAACACCTGCCGCCGCAGTGCCCACAGGCGGCTGGGTTGCAGCTCCAGGCCGATGAGAAACATCAGCAGCGTGACGCCCAGCTCGGCGGTGTGCAGCACCGACTCGGGACGGCTCACCACGGCCAGGCCGTAAGGCCCGACGGCGATGCCCGCCACGAGATAGCCGAGCACCGAGCCCAGGCCAAAGCGTTTGAACAGGGGAACCAGCAAGACGCTGGCGGCCAGCAGAGTGAGCAGGGCGATGGCGGACATGGCGCGATGGTAGGGCGGGGCGGGGTTTGGGCGCTGCAGGTGCGCGCCGAGCGTGAACAGGCCCTATGGATCGGGCGCGTCGTCGTTTGAAGCGCCTCCCCACCCCGGCCCTCCCCACGCGTGGGGAGGGAGCAAACGCGCCTCCCCCACGACACTGGGGGGTGGGAGGGGGACTGGCTTGGCGCGGCCCTTGATCCGTCCGGTCAGACCGCGGAGTCGTCGCGCTCCGGCGTGAAGCTCGCGGCCATGGATTCGGCGCGCGGAGGCCGGTGCAGCCGCACGATGCGCAGCGCCTCGGGCTGATCGACCAGCACGCAGGGTTTGCCGGTGCGGCGGCAATAGTCCTGCACCCGCCAGTACGCACCGTGGCTGACGCAGCCGGTCTGGCAGATCACCAGATCGGCGGCGCGCAGGCTGGACGCCAGCGCTGCCGGGTCGGCCGTGTCGGCCTCTGGCGTGGCCGGGGTCTTGCCCGCCCCGGCTGTGGCCTGGTCTTGCAGCGCCCAGGCGAGCGCGGTGTCGCGGCGGATGAGGTCGCCCTGCCGCTGCATGAGCTGCGATTCGAGGGCGGCGATGCGGCGCTGCTGGCCACGGATCAGCTCGGTGCAGCGGTGCTGCGCATCGGCGTAGGCGCGGCACAGGGCGTGGTATTCGGTCAGCCACGCGAGGTTGGGACGGGGCATTGAGGTCATGCGGAGCTTGCTCGGTCAGCCAGGGGAGGGAGGGGCAGGGAAGGGGCGGATGGACGTGTGGCTCAAGTCGCCTCGCCCCCGCCCTCGCTCGCGGGCGCCGCGGTGACGAAGGCCACGCCCTGCACGCCTGCGCGCTGCGCGGCGGCGAGCAGATCGGCCACGAAGGCGTAGGGTGTGGCGCGATCGGCGTAGAGCCGGATCTGCGGCGGCGGATTCTGCTGCGCGGCATGACGCAGTCGGGCCTGCAGCGCCTCGGCGGTCACGGCCGCGCCGTTCCAGCGCGGCGTGCCGTCGGCGGCGAGCCGCACATCGACATGCGGCAGGTTGCGCGGCAAGGGCGTGCTGCGGGCCTGGGGCAGGCGCACCTGGGCGGCGTCGACCAGCGCGGGCAGGGTGACCATGAAGACGATGAGCAGCACCAGCATCACATCGACCAGCGGCGTCATGTTGATCTCGCCCATCAGCGGCGCGTCGATGGGCGTGTCGAGTGCGGTGGCGTCGAGCGCGTTCATCAGGCGCTCCGGGCCGCGACGGCCTGCAGGCGCGGCGCGGGCTTGAGCGCGGCGGGGTTGGCGCCGGTGAGCAGCAGGGCGTGCAGGCCGTTGGCAAAACGGGTGAGCTTGGCCACCTGGCTGCGGGCGGCTCGGGTGAGCGCGTTGTAGCCGAGCACGGCGGGAATGGCGACGAACAGGCCCAGCGCCGTCATCACCAGCGCCTCGCCGATGGGGCCTGCCACCTGGTTCAGCCCGGCCTGACCGCTGGAGCCGATGGCCATGAGGGCGTGATAGATCCCCCACACCGTGCCGAACAGGCCGACGAACGGGGCGGTGCTGCCGATGGAGGCCAGCACGGCCAGCCCGCTCTGCATCCTGGCGGCGGCGTCCTCCAGCGCCATCTTCAGGCCGCGAGCCAGCCAGTCGCCCAGATCGAGGCGGGTGTGCAGATGCTGGGGATGGGCGGTGTGGTGGGCCATGGCCTGCGTCGCGGCCAGGTACATGGCATGGAAGGGCGAGCCCGGCCGGCCCAGAAGCGGCGCGCCCGATTCGAGATCGTGCGATTCCCAGAAATGGGTGTCCACCCGCGCGGCCTGGCGCGAGAAGCGCAGCAGGTCGACGCTCTTGATCAGGATGAGGGTCCACGACAGGCAGGACATGCCCAACAGCATCAGCAGCGTGGCGCGGCTCACCGCATCGCCCTGCTGCCATAGAACGCCCAGACCGAATGTCTGCATGGGGAAGTCTCCTTCAAGGGTCAAGCTGAAAATGGAAGGGCACCGTGGCCAGCCTCGCGCTGGC